>JAFAZM010000275.1 GCA_019239785.1 Sphingomonadaceae bacterium | reverse complement strand
TCCGGCCGGACGAGGTCGTCACCAGCGGTCGCCGCATAGCCTTCGTTGAAGATGAGGTAGACGACCTCCAGCACCGAGGGCAGCCGCTTCGTCCGTTCGGCGCCGCGCGGCACCTCGAAGGCCAGGCCGGCTCTGGCGATCGCCTTCTTGGCGCGGACGATGCGCTGTGCGATCGTCGCCTCGCTCGGCAGGAAGGCGCGGGCGATCTCGTCGGTCGTGCGGCCGCCGACCACCCGCAGGGTGAGCGCGGCGCGAGCCTCGGGCGACAGCATCGGATGGCAGGCGGCGAAGATCAGGCCGAGCAGCTCGTCGCCGAGATCGTCGTCCATGGCCGCTTCGATCGCCTCGACCGCGCCGCCCGACGCCTCGTCCAGCTCCCGCGCGATTTCCTCATGCTTGCGCGTCCGCATCCGGTCGCGCCGGATCGCGTCGATGGCGCGGCGCTTGGCCGCTTTCATCAGCCAGGCGACCGGATTGGCCGGCACCCCGGTCCGCGGCCATTCGGCGAGCGCGACGACCAGGGCGTCCTGCGCCAGCTCCTCGGCACGATCGATATCGCGCACCAGCCGGGCCAGGCCCGCGACGAGCCTGGCCCGCTCGATGCGGAACGTCGCTTCGATTGTTTGGTGCGTTTCGCTTGCAGTCACACCGCTTTTTCGGCTTCGCACGCGCGGGAGGCAAGCGAGCGAGCAGAACGCTCCCGATGGCGGGCCCCGGCCATAGCGGCTACAATCGCATGATGGACGGACTCGAAGCAGTCGCAGAAGCGCTGGAGCAAGCACGCCGATTGCTGGTCGACCATGGCGACAGAAGCACGGCGCCCAGATTGTCTGCACTTGAAGAGCGGCTGCGACGCGGGGATGAATCCGCCTTGGCGTCCGTTGTGTCGGAAGCGACGGGCGGGATGGGTTCACTGAATGACAGATGGCTTTGCCGCGAAAATGGCGACGAGGTCGAGCAGCATGAAACAAGCGCCGTAAACAAGCGTCTGACCAAACTCGTCAGGGACATCGAAGTTAAGGCACGTTCCGCCGCCGCGAAGCATAACGTTTCGCTGGTGCGCTAGAGCGATTTCCAGTCGGATGGACTCATTCGACGACTGGGAAATCGCGGCAATACAAAAACCTAGAGCGGTTGATCTGATGCAATCAGATCACAAACCGCTCTAAGACCTCGTCCACCGCTATCCCCAGTCGGCAGCGCAATCTGACGCTCCCATCTGCGGGCTCCCAGCCTAGGCAACCCCAAGCTTGCCCCGCTCCCCCTCCCGCGGCGTCGCCAGCTCCTCGGGCGTGACGAAATCCGCCAGGTCCGCCGCCTCGAAGAACGGCCTGAGCTCGAGCTCGCCGTGGCCGGGGCCGGGATTGGGACAGCGCTTCGCCCAGGCCACGGCTTCGTCCATGTCTCTCACCTCCCAGATCGAGAAGCCGGCGACCAGCTCGCGGGCCTCGGCGAACGGCCCGTCGATGATCGTTCGCCTGGCGCCGTCGAACGCGATCCGCTTGGCTTCGGCGCTCGGCTTGAGGCCGGCGCCGGCCACGAAGATTCCGGCCTCGACCAGTTCCTCGGTGAACCGGTCCATCGCCGCGAACGCTTCCAGCATCTCCGGCGTCGGCGCCAGGCCCTGCTCGGTTGCCTCACTGGCTTTGAAGAACACCATCACCCGCATCGTCCGTCTCCCTGCTCGAGCCGACCTTCATTGGCGGCTTGTGTCATGACGACGAACGAGCTTGTCCGAAATCGACATCCCTTGCGCAAATTTTTCTCGACGTTCGATGCGCGGGCGCCTGGGCGAGGCGATCCTCGGCGCGGACAATATGAGCTGGATCGGAATGGCGCGCGGATGTCCGCACCTGTCGCACCGCGATCTGCGACGGCATCGCGCTTCCCTTCAAATGGAAGAGGATTCTCCGAATGTCGGCGGGCGGGCGGGCGCCGCCGGGTTCAGCGGCGGCGGGGCCGCTTGCCGCTGCCGCCGTCCCGCCCCGGCGCGAACGGCGGGAACCGAGGGCGCCGGCGCCGGATCGGAGACGCCGTCCAGAAAAGCGCGCGCCCACAATTCCGCGTTCAGCACCCGCCACAGCTCGTAGCCCGCATTGAGCGCGCCGCCGCGGTGGGCGGCGAGCCGCTCCCGGCACGCCCGGGGATTGATCCAGCCGCGCTCCCGAAAGGAGCGGGAGGCGTAGATATCTTCCGCCATCGCGCCGAGCTCCTCGCGGAAGAACCGTCCCTCGGGCGTGGGGAAGCTCAGCTTGCAGCGGCGATGGAGAACCTCGTCGGGGAGCAGATCGCCGAGCGCGCGGCGCATCACCATCTTCTGCTGTCCGCCCTCGACGAGGCCGCTGCCCCCGATCGAGAAGATGGTCTCGACCAAAGGATGGTCCAGATAAGGAACGCGGGTTTCGATACCGTGCGCCATCGAGCTGCGATCGCAGGTGTGCAGCAGATGGGGCAGGCGTTCGGTGAGCAGGTGGAGCCGCTTGCGAAGGCGGTCGGGGAAAGGCGAAACCTGCCGATCGAACCGCGCCGGCAGCCGCCGCAAGTCGCCATGGAGCAGACCGGCGCGCCGGACGCCGCGCGCCCGCAGCCACTGCTCCTCACCTACGGTGAGAAAGGGGCGCAGCGTCAACGCGGCGAGATTCGCAGCGCTCGCACCCTGCAACCGACGAAAGGCGGTCATCTCGCGGCCGAGCGCGCGCAGCCTGCCGGCGGCGAGCAGATCGGCGAAATGGAAGCCGATCAATGGCCGATATCCGCCAAGCAGCTCATCAGCGCCCTGGCCGTCGAGCATGACCTTCCGGCCCGCCTCCGCGGCTTTCTTCATCACGAACCATTCGGCGGCGATGCTGGTGCCGATGAACGGCTCGTCCTGGGCATGGACGATCTTCGGCAGCTCCTCGACCAGCTCGGCCGACGAAAAGGAAATCCAGTGCGGCCGCGCGCCCACCTTGTCCACGACCGGCTGGGCGAACAGCCGCTCCTCGATGCCCTGGTCGGGAAAGCTGGCCGTGAAGCTGTGCTGCTCGGCGCCCGGATCGAGCGCATGCGCGGCGCAGACGATCGAGGAGGAATCGAGCCCGCCCGACAGGCAGAAGCCCTGGGGGACGTCTCGTGCGACATGACTGCCGACCGAATGGAAGAAGCGCTCGCGAACGGCCTCGACCGGATCGGCGGGCGCCTCGCGCAAGCCCAGCTTCCAGTAGCGGGCCAATTTGAGGCCCCCGGGCGAAAAGGTCAGAACATGGGCGGGCGCCAGCGAGCATATGCCTTCGACGAAGGTCTCGGCGCGATGCTGGACCAGCGTATATTCGAGGAAATCGCGCAGGATCTCGGCGCGCACCCGAAAGTCGATGAGCGGACGAAACGCCTTGATCTCGCTCGCGAAGGCGAAACGGTCCGCATCGACATGATAATAGAAAGGCTTGATGCCGAACCGATCGCGCGAGCAGAACAGGCTGTTGCGGTCGCGGTCCCAGAGCGCGAAAGCCCACATGCCCTCGAAGCGCTCGACACATTGCTCGCCCCACTCGCGATAGGCGGCGACGACCATTTCGGTGTCCGTGCCGGTGCGGAAGCGGTGGCCGCGGGCTTCGAGCGCGGTGCGCAGCTCCCGGTGATTGTAGACCTCTCCATTGTAGGCGAGCTGCAGGCGCCCGTCGGCCGAGGCGAATGGCTGCGCGCCCACGCCGTGCGGATCGGTGATGGCAAGGCGATGGGCGGCGATGACGGCCGGCCCGTCTTCGAACAGGCCGCTCGCGTCCGGCCCGCGATGGCGGATCGCGGCGGCCATAGCCACGACCTGCCGGGTGTCGACGGGCCTGGAGAAGGAAACGATGCCTGCAAGTCCACACATCGTCCTAGGTTTAACAGACACTTGCGCGCCGTCCAGCGGCATGTCCTAGAGGACGCTCACTCCCACTCGATCGTCCCCGGCGGCTTGGACGTGTAATCGTAGACCACCCGGTTGATGCCCCGCACCTCGTTCACGATCCGCGTCGCGACGCGGCTGAGGAAGGCGGCATCGAACGGGTAGATGTCGGCGGTCATGCCGTCGGTGGAGGTGACGGCGCGCAGCGCGCAGACATGATCGTAGGTGCGGTAATCGCCCATCACGCCGACGGTGCGGACCGGCAGCAGCACCGCGAAGGCCTGCCAGATCGCATCGTAGAGGCCGGCGTTGCGGATCTCCTCCAGATAGATGGCGTCCGCCTTGCGCAGCAGGTCGCAGCGTTCCTTCGTCACTTCGCCAGGGATGCGGATGGCGAGGCCCGGCCCGGGGAAGGGATGGCGGCCGACGAACGCCTGCGGGAGGCCGAGCTCGCGGCCGAGCGCGCGCACCTCGTCCTTGAACAATTCCCTGAGCGGCTCGACGAGCTGCATGTTCATCCGCTCGGGCAGGCCGCCGACATTGTGGTGACTCTTGATCGTCACCGAAGGCCCGCCGGTGAAGCTGACGCTCTCGATCACGTCCGGATAGAGCGTGCCCTGGGCGAGGAAGTCGGCGCCGCCGATCTTCTTCGCCTCCGCCTCGAAGATGTCGATGAAGGTCTTGCCGATCAGCTTGCGCTTGGCCTCGGGCTCGTCGAGCCCGGCAAGGCCGGAGAGGAACTGCTCGGACGCGTCCACATGGACGAGCGGGATGTTGTAATGGTTGCGGAACAGGCTGACGACCTGCTCGGCCTCGTTCGCGCGCATCAGGCCGTGGTCGACGAAGACGCAGGTAAGCTGGTGGCCGATCGCCTCGTGGATCAAAACCGCGGCGACAGCGCTGTCGACGCCGCCCGAAAGGCCGCAGATCACCCTGCCCTGCCCGACCTGGGCGCGGATGTCGGCGATCTTGGTCGCGCGATATTCGGCCATCGTCCAATCGCCGGCGAGACCGCAGACATGGCGGACGAAGTTGGCGAGCAATTTACCGCCGTCCGGCGTGTGCACGACCTCGGGATGGAACATCAGGCTGAAGAAGCGGCGCCGCTCGTCGGTCGCCACCGCATAGGGCGCACCTTCCGACGCTGCGACGACGCTGAAGCCGTCGGGCAAAGCCTCGACCCGGTCGCCATGGCTCATCCAGACCTGGTGGCGCTCGCCCGGCGACCACAGGCCGTCGAACAGGCTGCATTCGTCGACGATCTCGATAAAGGCGCGGCCGAACTCGCGATTGTCGCCCGGCGCCACCCGGCCGCCGAGCTGGTGGGCCATGGTCTGCTGGCCGTAGCAGATGGCGAGGATCGGCACGCCGGCATGAAAGAAGTGTTGGGGCGCGCGGGGGCT
>JAFAZM010000075.1 GCA_019239785.1 Sphingomonadaceae bacterium | reverse complement strand
TTGAATTCGGCGGTCACTCCCGCGGCGTCGTCATAAGCGCGGAGCAGTACGCCGACATCCTTGATACGGTCCATGCCGATGAGAAGATAGGAGCCTTCGCCCAGCGTGTCCTTCATCGCCCGCAGCAGGTCGACCGCGGTGCGCGCGACGAGGTTGCCGATCGTCGAGCCGGGAAAGAAGCCGAGCTTGGGCGCATCGGCGATCGCGGCGGGCAGCTCGATCCGCCGCATGAAATCGCCCTCGACCGGCAGGATCGGCAGATCGGGGAATTCGGCGCGCAGGGTCTCGGCGGATTCGCGCAGGAAATCGCCGCTGATGTCGATCGGGACATAGGCGGCCGGCTCGATCGCGCGCAGCAGCAGCGGCGTCTTCGCCGAGGAGCCCGAACCGAACTCGACCACCGCCTCGCCCTTCCCGAGCATCGCCGCGATCTCGCCGCTGTGGCGCCGGAGCAAGGCGGTCTCGGTACGGGTCGGGTAATATTCCGGCAGCCGCGTGATCTCTTCGAACAATTCCGAGCCGCGCCGGTCGTAGAGCCAGCGCGCGGGCACCGCCGGGATCGGCGCGGCGAGGCCGGCGAGCACGTCCGCCCGGAAGGCGGGATCGGCGTTGCGAAGGGCGAGGTCGGCTTCGGCCATCACAGGTCCCGGGCCAGGCGCAGGCCGGAATACATCCAGCGCTGATGCGGGTAGAAGAAGTTGCGGTAGGAGGCGCGTGCATGGCCGCGCGGCGTCGCGCAGCAACCGCCGCGCAGGACCATCTGCGCGCACATGAACTTGCCGTTATATTCGCCGACCGCGCCGGCGGCGGGCGCGAAGCCCGGATAGGGGAGGTATGCGCTGCCGGTCCATTCCCAGACATCGCCGAACAGCTGCCGGAGCCTGTCCTGAGCGACGCCGCAGGCGGCGTCGAAGGGCCCGGCGCCCTCCGCCGGCAGCGGCCGCACCGGGCCGGCGGCATCGAGCTGGTTCCCCGAATCCGGATCCAGGCCCTCTGCGGCGACCTCCCATTCCGCCTCGGTCGGCAGCCGGGCGCCGGCCCAGCGGGCGTAGGCGTCGGCCTCGTAATAAGAGAGGTGGCAGACCGGCTCGGCGAGATCGACCGGCTGCAGGCCGTCCAGGCCGAAGCGCGACCAGCCGCCCTCGCCGCGCAGCCAGTAGAGCGGTGCCTCGATCCCGTTCTCCTTCACCCAGGTCCAGCCGTCGGACAGCCAGAGCAAGGGATTGGCATAGCCGCCGTCGGCGATGAAGCCGAGCCAGTCGGCATTGGTGACCAGCCGATCCCCGAGTGCATGCGGGTGGAGAAAGATTTTGTGGCGCGGACCTTCGCAATCGAAGGCGAAACCGGCGCCGTCATGGCCGATCTCGGCAATTCCTTCCCTTCCCTCGACCCACTGCAGGGCCGGCGGCAACGCCGAGGGCACGCGCGGCGCGGCGGGCCAGATCGCCGGATGCAGCACATTCTCGGCGAAGGCGGCGGTCAGGTCCATCAGCATCAATTCCTGATGCTGCTGCTCATGGTTGAGGCCGAGGAGGATCAGCTCCGCCGGCAGATCGTCGAGCGCGTCGAGCATCGCTGCGTCGGCGATCGCGCGCCAGGCGCGCACCTCGTCCAGCGATGGCCGGCTGATCATGCCGCGGCGCGCGCGCGGATGCCGCTCGCCCTCGCCTTCATAATAAGAATTGAACAGATAGGCCCAGCTCTCGTCGTGCAGCCGATAGCCGGCAACATGGTCGCGGAGCAGGAAGGTCTCGAAGAACCAGGTCGTGTGGGCGAGATGCCATTTGGCCGGGGAGGCATCCGGCATCGGCTGCAGGCAGGCATCGGCGTCGGAGAGCGGCGCCGCAATGTCGAGGCTCAGCCGGCGGACCGCGCGGTAACGGGCGGCGAGGCTGTCGCTGGACTCCGGCCGGGCCTGTGTCGCCATCTCACGCCTCCCGTCAGGACACCTAGCACAAAAGGTGAACGCCAGTCACCCCCCCGGGAGCAACTCACGCGTCGCGCGTGGCGCCCGGCTGCCAGAGGACATCCCCGCCCGCGCTCCGCGCGACCCAACGCGCCAGCACGAACAGATGGTCCGACAGGCGATTGAGATAGGAAAGCGCGTGCGGATTGAAACCGGCCGCGGCGGCGACCGCCGCCCGCTCCGCCCGCCGCGCCACCGCGCGGGCGAGGTGAAGCTCGGCCGCGCCGCCTTCGCCGCCCGGCAGGATGAAGCTCCTCAGATCCTCCAGCTCCTCGTTCATCCGGTCGATCTCGCGCTCGAGCCGCGCGACCTGCGCGGGCACGATCCGCAGCGCGCCCTCGATCCCTTTGGGCGTGGCGAGGTCGGCGCCAAGATCGAACAGCTCGTTCTGGATGCGGCCGAGCATCGTCCGCGCCTCGGCATCGCCGATCGCGCGAAGGGCGACGCCGATCGCCGAATTGGCCTCGTCCACGTCCCCGATCGCCGCCATGCGCGGATCGGCCTTGGAGACGCGCGAGCCGTCGACCAGCCCGGTCTCGCCGGCATCGCCGGTGCGGGTATAGATCCTGTTGAGCCGGACCAGCGCGCCGCCCTCAGCCGCCGCTGCGCAGGACGAGCAGCAGCAGGATCGCGATGATGATCGCGACCGCCTGGAAAAGGATGCGCTTCTGCATCAATTGCTGCGAGCGCTGGCCGGTAATGTCCTTCTGCTGCGCCATCCCGATCACCCCCTTGATCAGGATGAACAGGGTCGCGCCCGCGGCCAGGACGAGGAGAATGACCAGAATCCATCTCATGCCGGCCTCTTACGCCTCGGCCCGCGAATAGCCAGCGGGCAATTCACCAAGGCGGAGCGCCGCAACCAGCGCCTCGGGATCCATGCCGGCTTCGCGGAGAGAAGCGAGCGTCCGCGCCTGGTGGCGCTTGGCGAGCCGATTGCCCTGGGTGTCGGTCAGCAGGGGATGATGGTGGTAATCGGGCGTCGGCAGGTCCAGCAGCGCCTGGAGCAGCCGGTGGACATGGGTCGCCGCGAACAGGTCGCGGCCGCGGACGATGTCGGTGACGCCCTGGGCGGCATCGTCGACGGTCACGGCGAGATGATAGGAGGCCGGCGCATCCTTGCGGGCGAGCACGACGTCGCCGAAGGCCCGGGGCTCAGCTTGAATTTCGACGCCATGATCGGTCCAGCCCAGCGGACCGGCCAACGCCGCCGCCTTGGCCATGTCGAGCCGCCAGGCGTGCGGCCGCGAGAGATCGGCCGCGGCGAGGCCTCGGCAGGTCCCGGGGTATAGATGCCCATCCGGACCACCTGCCCCGGACTCCGATCCGGGGTGCGGCGCAGCGATGCTGGCGGCGATGTCGGCGCGGGTGCAGAAGCAGGGGTAGAGCAGGCCTCGTGCCTTCAGCCGCTCCAGCGCCTCCGCGTAGAGCGGCAGCCGCTCCGACTGGTAGAGGAGCGCGTCGTCCCATTCGAGGCCGAGCCAGAGCAGGTCCTCGAGGATGCCGTCGACGAACTCGGGCCGCGACCGGCCGGGATCGATATCCTCGATCCGCAAGAGGAAGCTGCCGTCCCGTTCGCGCGCGAAATCATGGGCCAGCAGCGCCGAATAGGCGTGGCCGAGATGCAACCGTCCGGTGGGACTTGGCGCGAAACGGGTGACTGGCTGCATAAAGTGTTGACCGCGAGTCGTTCGTTATGGTGTCATGAGGGCGTCACGCAAGCAGGCAAGAGCGTGGCGGACCAGGAGAGGACGGCGAAAGGCCCAGTCTCCCGCGTTCTGGGTGCGACAGGCTGTGGGGCGAGGTTTTTCGGGACTTTCCGAAAAACGGGAGCGCGTGGGCCTTGTATCATCCCGATCTTCTCCGGCACCCCGAAGGCTGTCCCGCCCTCGTGCTCAACGCGGACTACACCCCGTTGAGTTACTACCCGTTGTCGCTCTGGCCCTGGCAGACCGCCGTCAAGGCGGTCTTTTTGGAACGGGTGGACATCGTCGCCGCCTATGAGCGCGAGGTGCACAGTCCGACCGTCGCGATGAAGCTGCCGAGCGTGATCGCGCTGCGCCAATATGTGCGGCCCAGCGAATATCCGGCCTTCACCCGGTTCAACCTGTTCCTGCGCGACCGCTTCGCCTGCCAATATTGCGGCGATCCGCGCGAGCTCACCTTCGACCATGTCCTGCCGCGCGCCCAGGGCGGGCGCACGACCTGGGAGAATGTCGCCACAGCCTGCGCGCCCTGCAATTTGCGCAAGGGCGGCCGCACCCCGGCCCAGGCCCATATGCACATCCGCCGCCGCCCTTTCCGCCCGACCAGCTGGCAGCTCCAGGAGCACGGCCGGAGCTTCCCGCCCAATTATCTGCACGAGAGCTGGCGGGATTATTTATATTGGGATGTCGAGCTGGAGGCTTAGGCCTGCGGAACCTTCTCCCAAGCACGGAGAAGGTAACAAAGAAGAACAAGACCCTCATCCCAACCTTCTCCCGCAAGCGGGAGAAGGAGTGCGCTGCTGCGGGTCTCCTTTCTCACCCTCTCCCGCTTGCGGGAGAGGGCAGGGTGAGGGTCTTCTTCTTGTTTTTCTTACCTTATCTCCGCAGCCACTGCCTTCTGACGAACCAGGCCAGCACCCCGAGCCCGATCAGGATGCAGACCACCACCACCCACCAGAAGGCGAAGGGATCGTGTGCGTCGGGGATGCCGTCGACGTTCATGCCGAGCAGGCCGGTGATGAAGGTCAGCGGCAGGAAAATGAAGGCGACCACCGAGATCAAAAGGGCGCGCTGGTCGATCTCCTCGGCGCGCAGGTCGGTGAGCTGCTCGTGGAGCAAAGCAGCGCGCTCCCGCACCGCTTCCAGCTCCTCGGCCATGCGGGCGAAGCGGTCGGCGGCCTCGCGGCTGTGCAGCCGGTCGTCCTCCTCCAGCCAGTCGAAATCGTAGCCGGCGAGCATGGTCAGTGCGTCGCGGTCCGGCGCGACGAAGCGGCGGAAGGCGATCGCCTCGGAGCGGATCCGGGTGATCGCGTAGCGCAGGCGGAACTTGTTCGCCTCCTGCAGCCCGCTTTCATAATCGTCGAGCTCGTCGCCCAATTGGGCGACCTGCGGGTCGAGCGTGGAGCTGATCTCGCGCGCATAAGCGGCGACGAGGTCGCCGGGATCGAGGATCTCGCCTTTCTCCATCCGTGCCATCACCGCCGCCGTCGCCGCCAGCGGCCGCCGGGTCACCGAATCCACCCGGCCGGCCCGCGCCCACGTCCGGATCGAGACCAGCCGGTCCGAGATTTGCACGTCCGGCTCCGACGGCCCGCGCAGGTTGATGATCGCGCCCTCGCCGACGCGGTCGCAGCGCGGCCTCGTCTCGGCCGCGACGAGGGCATTGGCGGCCACTTCGGGCACGTCGGCGCGGACGAAGGGCGGCAGCTCGAGCTGGTCCCCGGCCTCGACATGGCTCCAGATGAAGCCCGGACCATGATAGTCCTGCGCTTCCTCTGGGGTGATGCGGCGGCAGGGGCCGTCGCCGACCAGGATCGCCGTCCAGTTCACCCGCGCGCCGCGAGGAAGGCGCGGATCGCCGGCGCCACCGCATCGTCGGCGAGGCCGAGGGCGAGGTTGGCGAGGACGAAGCCGGTCTTGTCGCCGCAATCGTGGCGCTCGCCCTCGAAGGCATAGCCGTGGAAGCTTTGCGTGCCGATCAGCCGCGCCATCGCGTCGGTGAGCTGGATCTCCCCGCCGGCGCCTTTCTCCTTGGCGTCGAGCGCGCGCATCACCTCGGGCTGGAGGATGTAGCGGCCCGGCAGCATCAGATTGGACGGCGCGCTGCCCTGCGGCGGCTTTTCGACCAGCCCCTCGATCTCCACGAGCCGCCCGTCCCGCGCGCC
>JAFAZM010000343.1 GCA_019239785.1 Sphingomonadaceae bacterium | reverse complement strand
CCGGTCGGATTGTGGCAGCAGCCGTGCAGCAGGATAAGATCGCCGGCGCGCGCGCCGCCAAGCGCGTCCATCATCCGATCGAAGCTGATCGTCCGGCTCTCCTTGGAATAATAAGGATAGTCGACCATCTCGACCCCGGCCTCGCCGATCAGAGGCTCGTGGTTCGGCCAGGTCGGCGTGCCGACATAGATGCGGGCATTGGGATCGGCGCGGACGATCAACTCGGCGCCCAGCCGAAGCGCGCCGCAGCCGCCCGGCGTCTGCACGCCGACGATGCGGTCGTCGCCGATCGCACTCTCGCCGAACACGATCGGCTTGATCAATTCGACGAAGCGAGCATCGCCCTGCGAGCCGAGATAGGCCTTGGTCTCCTGCGTCTCCCAGAGGATCTTCTCGGCCGCCTTGACGCTGCGCAGGATCGGCGTGTTGCCGGCCGCATCGCGATAGACGCCCACGCCGACGTCGATCTTGCCGGGGCGCGGATCGTCGTTGCAGAGCGCGATCAAAGCGAGCAGCGGATCCGCGGGCTGCGCCTGGAGCCTCGCCAAAAGTGTCGGCTTGTCGCTGAGCATGAGCCCCTGTTCCATCCACGCCTCCGAAGCTGCCGATCTAACCTAGGCGAAGCCACGCGCAAAACCTTATCAATCTTAGCGCAATACCGGCCATTTGTGAAACGCACGTTTCATGCTAAGCCGTGAACGTGAGCGAAGGCTATCAGCTCGATGCAGTGGACCGCCGAATCGTCCGCGCCCTTCAGCGCGACGCGAGCCTCAGCCATGCCGCCCTGGCGGAGAGCGTCGGGGCCTCGGCCGCCTCGGTCTGGCGGCGGGTGCGGAACCTCGAGAAGGAAGGCGTGCTCGGGGCCTCGGTCCGGCTCGCCGATCCGGCCAAGCTCGGCCGCTCGGTCAACGTGCTCTGCCAGGTGCGGATGACCCGCCAGAGCCAGGAATCGCGCGCCGATTTCGAGCGCTTCATCGAGGGCCGCGACGAGATCGTCGAATGCTATGCGATGTCCGGCGAATGGGATTATCTGCTGCGCATCGCGGTTCGGGACGTCGCCGATTACGACCGCTTCATCCGCCAGGGCGTCCTTGCCCATCCCAGCGTCGCCACCGCCGCGAGCAATTTCGCGCTGCGGCAGGTGAAATACACGACGGAAATCCCGGTATAGCCGTCACCCCGGCGAAGGCCGGGTCTCGTGGACGTAAAGTCGGCCTTATCGGCCTGAGATCGTGGACGCAGTTTATCCTGAGCGCCGCCGCAGGCGGCGTCGAAGGGGCCGGGATGGCGAGGGATGCACGGAACCGTCCTCCCCTCCATTTATTGAATCGCCCGCGATACGATCGGAGGCAGGACATGGCCGCACGGCCTTATTGGAAGGGACAGATCAGGCTCGCTTTGGTCTCGATCCCGGTGGAAATCTATTCGGCGACGCGCTCCGGCGCGACCATCGCCTTCAACCAGATCCACGAGCCGACCGGCAAGAGGATCAAATATGAGAAGGTGGTGCCGGGCGTCGGCCCGGTCGATCCGGACGAGATCGTCAAGGGCTATCAGGTCTCGAAGGGCAGCTACGTGCTGCTCGACGACGAGGAGCTGGAGGCGGTCAAGCTCGAGAGCAAGAAGACGCTGGAGCTCACCCAGTTCGTCGATTCGAACGAGATCGACCCTCTTTATTACGAGCGCCCTTATTATGTCGTCCCGGCCGACGACCTCGCCGAGGAGGCGTTCGTCGTGCTGCGCGAAGCGCTGCGCGACACCAAGAAGGTGGCGATCGGCCAGCTGACCCTCAGGGGCCGCGAATATATCGTCAGCCTGAAGCCCTGCGGCCGCGGCATATTGCTGGAAACCCTGCGCTATTCCGACGAGGTGGTGAAGGCGCAGGGCTATTTCCGCGACATTCCCGACAGCAAGCCCGACCCGGAAATGCTCGACCTGGCCGAGGCCCTGATCGACAAGAAGACCGCCAAGTTCGATCCGTCCAAGTTCCACGACCGCTATGTCGATGCGCTGCGCGAACTGATCGAGCGCAAGTCGAAGGGCAAAAGGATCGAGACCGAGGAGGGAGGGGAAGCCCCCCGCCGCGGCTCGAACGTGGTCGACCTGATGGCCGCGCTGAAGAAATCGATCGAGCGGCCTGGCGCGAAGGAGCCTGCGAAGAAGGCCCCGGCCGCGAAGAAGGCCGCGCCGGCGAAAAAGGCCGCGCCGGCGCGCAAAAGGGCATGACTCTCTCTCACCCGTTCGGGCTGAGCCTGTCGAAGCCCTTTCCTCCTCTTTGGCCGGTAGAAAAAAGGCCCTTCGACAGGCTCAGGGTGAGCGGGCCTCTTAGCCATGCCGCGTAAATCCGACCCACTCGCCGTCTACAACCGCAAGCGCGACTTCGCGAAGACCGCGGAGCCCGCCGGCAAGCTCGCGGCCGGCGACAGCCACGCCTTCATGGTGCAGAAGCACGACGCCACAAGGCTCCATTACGATTTCCGGCTCGAGCTGGACGGGGTGCTGAAGAGCTGGGCGGTGCCGCGCGGGCCGAGCCTCGATCCCGCCGACAAGCGCCTCGCGGTGCGCACCGAGGACCATCCGCTCTCCTACGCCACCTTCGAGGGCACGATCCCCAAGGGCCAATATGGCGGCGGCACGGTGATGCTCTGGGACCGCGGCCGCTGGACTCCGGCGCCAGGCAAGGATCCTCGCAAGACGCTTGAGGAAGGCCACCTTCACTTCACCCTCGACGGCGAGCGGATGCAGGGCGAATGGGTGATGTTCCGCCTGAAGCCCCGCCCCGGCGAGCGCGCCGAGAATTGGATGCTGAAGAAGGTCGACGACGCCTTCGCCGGCAGCCCGACCGGGCTCACCGACGCCTATCTCACCTCCGTGAAGACGGGGCGGACGATGGACGAGATCGCCGCGGGGAAGAAGGCGAAGGAAATTCCTCCCCTTGGAGGGGAGGGGGACCGCGGCGCGAAGCGCCGTGGTGGGGGGGTGTCGGAATCCGAAGAAAGTCGCCGAACGCTGACACCCCTCCGTCGCGCTTCGCGCGCCACCTCCCCTCAAAGGGGAGGAGTGAAGTTTCCCAAGTTCCGTGAACCCCAGAAGGCCACGCTCGTCGACACCGTCCCCTCCGGCTCCGGCTGGCTGCACGAGATGAAATATGACGGCTATCGCTGCCTGCTGGCGCTCGCCGGCGGCAAGGCCAGGATCTACACCCGCACCGGGCTCGACTGGACCGACAAATTCCCGGAGATCGTCGAAGCGGCGCAGGGCATCCAGTGCGACAGCGCCCTGCTCGACGGCGAGATCGTCGCGCTCGACGAGAAGGGCAATACCGGCTTCTCCGCGCTCCAGCAGGCGATCTCCGAGGGCGGCCGGGGCCTCAGCCTCTTCCTGTTCGACGCGCTGGAGATCGACGGCGAGAAGCTCGAAGCCCTGCCCAATCTCGAGCGCAAGCAGCGCCTCGCCGCTCTGGTCGGCGAAGGCCGGCCGCCCTTCATCCTCTATGCCGACCATATCATCGGCAAAGGCGAGCAGTTGCTCGATGCCATGTGCAAGGCCGGCCAGGAGGGGATCATCTCTAAGAAGGCCGATGCCCCCTATCGCCACGCCCGCACCAAGACCTGGCTCAAGATCAAATGCACCCGGCGCCAGGAGTTCGTCATCATCGGCTGGAGCGAGAGCGACAAGAAGGGCCGCGGCTTCCGCGCTTTGCTGCTCGGGCTCAACGAGGATGGCAAGCTCCGCTATGCCGGCAAGGTCGGCACCGGCTTCTCGATGGACGTGCAGCATGACCTCCGCGCGCGTCTCGACAAGCTCGCCGCCGCCAAGGCTGCCGCACCCGTCCCCCGTGCCGAGGCGCGCGGCGCGCACTGGGTGAAGCCGGAGCTGGTCGCGGAGATTGCCTTCGCGGAATTCACCGGCGACAATGTCGTACGCCACGCGAGCTTCCTCGGCCTGCGCGGCGACAAGCAGGCGAAGGAGGTGGTCGCCGAAGTGCCGCAAGCTTTGCCCGAACCCGAGACGGACAACGTCAGGATCTCCAATCCGGACCGCGTCATCTTCCCCGACGCCAAGGTCACCAAGGGCGAGCTCGCCGATTATTACCGGACGATGGGCGCGCCGATGGCGGTGTGGTCCGCCAACCGGCCGATCAGCCTGGTCCGCTGCCCGCAGGGTCGGGCGAAGAAATGCTTCTTCCAGAAGCATGACAGCGGCACGTTCGGGCCGCACGTCCACCATGTCCCGATCCGCGAGAAGGACGGGCATAAGGAGGATTATCTCTACGTCGAGGACAGCGCCGGCGTGATCGCCTGCGTGCAGATGGGGACGATCGAGTTCCACGGCTGGGGCTCGAAGGTCGTCGACGTCGAGAAGCCGGACCGGATGGTGTTCGATCTCGACCCCGACGTCGGCCTCGATTTCGAGCTGGTCAAGAAGGCCGCGAAGGACCTGCGCATCCATCTCGCCGACATGGGCCTCACCACCTTCCCGATGCTGACCGGCGGCAAGGGCGTCCACGTGATCGTGCCGCTGACGCCCAAGGCGGAGTGGCCGGAGGTGAAGGATTTCTGCCAGCGCTTCGCGCTGGCGCTCGCCGAGGCCGAGCCTGAGCGTTTCACCGCCGCTTTGTCCAAGGCGAAACGAACCGGGCGGATCTTCGTCGACTATCTGCGCAACCAGCGCGGCGCGACCGCGATCATGCCCTATTCCGCCCGCGCCCGCGAAGGCGCCCCGGTCGCCGCGCCGATCAATTGGGAGGAACTTGACGAGATGGAATCCGGCGCCCGCTTCAGTGTTCGCGACGCGGAGCTGCTGCTGGAGAGGAGCGCGTCACGGCCGCTCCAGGGCTGGGGCGAAGCCAACCAGGTGCTGCCGGGGGTGTGACCGCGGTCGGGATTCGCCCAAACGCGCTCATCCTGAGTAGGGACTGAGCCTGGCGAAGGCCCGTATCGAAGGACCGCTCGAAGTCGGTGCGTCCTTCGATACGCCGGTTCGACGAGCTCACCGGCTACTCAGGATGAGCGGACAGGAATTTTCTCGCCGTGCGCGGCCTACGAAGCCAGCCTTTGGTGGGTCCAGCTCTGCGGCGGGGCGCCATATTTGCGGCGGAAGGCGTGGCTGAGCGCCACCGGGTCGGAATAGCCGGTCGCCTCGGCCGCCTCGGCAACCGAGCAGCCCTCGGCGAGCAAAGCCGCGGCCCGCTTCAGCCGCAGCGCGCGGTGATAGGAGATCGGCGATTCGTCGAAGGCGTGCTTGAAATAGCGGGCGAGGTGGAATTGCGAGAGCCCAGCGATGGCCGCCATTTCACCGAGCGTCACGTTGCGGTCGTCATGGGCGTGGAGGAAGGCGCGCGCCCGCTCCAGCCGGCGGTAGAGCTCGCGCCGCGTCGAGAGCTTGGCGGCCCTGACCCCGTCCATCGCCGCCCGGCTCTCGGCGAGCGGCTCGGCGATCGCGATCTCCACCCGGGCGATGAGCTCCTGCGCGAGCCGCGGCCCCTGCATGAGATCGGCGGCAATGCGGCGGCCGTAATCGAGCAGGGTCCGCCCCATCGCGCTCGCCTTGGTCGAGAGGACGAGGGCGCGGCCGAGCACCGGATCGTGGCCCCAGGCGCGGCCCGCTTCACCGGCCCCAAGGCTGGTCGGCAGCAGCAGGCAGATCCCCTTCATGTCGCCGCGATTGGTGCCGACGCAATGGCTGCCGGCGTCGAGATAGAGGAACTCGCCGGGGCGAACCGCGATCGTGCGGCCGTCGATCTCGTAGCGCTCGTCGCCGTCGAGGACGAGCTTCAGCGACGGCGCGGGCGCGCCGATCATCGAGCTGCCGCCCTTGAGGTCGCAATAGACCAGCTTCCCGCCCGGCGTCGGCCCGCGCGGCGCGTCGAGCTGTCGATCCATGACGATGAATTCGCAGGTCATTTCGTCCCCGTGTCTTAGCGCCCTATGACGCTAAAGCACGGCGAAACTGAATGGAAGCTTACAAATAGTTCGAAACGATCCAGGTCAGGATCGCGGCAAGCGCGGCGGCCAGGACGAACCGCCAGAGCGGCGCCGCGATCATCGCCTCTCCGCTCTCCGGCGCGGCGCGACGCCCGCTCAGCATCGGCCCGACCAGTCGGTCACGCCTGACCAGCTGGTAATAGAGGATCGCGCCGACATGGAAGGCGATGAAGCCGAGCAGGATGTAGAAGACCGTCTCGTGCCGGTCGGCGAGGGTGCGGGCGCTTTCGTAGCTGACCAGGTGCGAAAGCGGCCCGGTGTTGAGCCCGTCCTCGTCCGAGACGAACAGGCCGAGCCCGACCTGGACCGCGAGCAGCAGCAGCATGACGATGACGCTCCAGCCGCCGGCCGGATTGTGGCCGAAGATTGCGGTGCCGCGGCCGCGCAGATAGCGAAGGACCGTTCCCGGCCCACGAAGGAAGCTCGTGAAGCGGGCGGTCGAGCCGCCGATCACGCCCCAGATCAGCCGGAACAGGACCAGGCCGAGCATGATCTCGCCGAGCAGGATATGCAGGTCGAGCCGGTCGATCTGGTGGGTCCACCACAAGGCCGGCACGAGAAGGACGATCGCCCAGTGGAACAGCCGGGTCGGCAGGTCCCAGACGACGACCGTCTCCCGGCTCAATGTTCGGGCGCCCGGAAGCTGTCGTGGCAATTGCCGCAGGCATGGCCGACCTGCGGCATTGCGGCGCGGACCGCGGCGAGGTCGCCCCGCCGCGCCGCCGCGTCGAGCGCGCGCGCCGCGACCAGCAGAGCGGCGCCGTCCCGCTGGAAGGTCGCATTGTCGGTCCAGATCGCCGGCAGCGCGCGGGTGCGGACACCCGACTCCGGCCCGGTGCCGCGCGGGAACCAGCGCAGCAGCTGCACCGCGAAGCCGGAGATGGTGCGGCTGTGCTGCCGGATCACATCGATCGATGGCGAATCGCCATGGAGCTGGTCGTTGATCCCCTTCAGCGCGGCGCCCATCTGCTTGTAATGGGTTTGGCGCTCGTGGATCAGGCTCGCCGCGTTCGGCGCCTGGGCGGCGGCAGTGGTGACGATCGCGGCGATCGCGGCGGCGGTGAGAAGGATATGCTTCAAGGGGCCCGCTCCTCTTTACTCGGCCCGCATTCCATAGCGCCCGCGCGGCGCCCGGCAAGACCGGCGCCTACTGGAGCGGCGGCCGTTGAATGCGATACATGTCGCTCATCCTGAGTAGGGACTGAGCTTGGCGAAGGCCCGTATCGAAGGACCGCTCGGATGTGGTGCGTCCTTCGATACGCCGCTTCGACTTCGCTCAGCGGCTACTCAGGATGAGCGTTTCAGGATTGATGCACGCTGCTTTGGAGGCGGCGCAAGAAAAACGCCCCGGCCAGGGGGGCGCCGGGGCGTTTCCTCGCAACCCGGTCCGGCGATACGCGACTGGCCGGACCCGGAACTTCTTGCTTGCGGCCCTTCTGCCACGAGTCGCCTGACGCGAGCCTGACCGGACCTGTCAGCTTGCGTTCATCTCTGCTGAGGCCTATGTGTGTTGCATGAATAACACACTTTATCCCTTGCGCTTGGGCCTGCGAGGCACCAATCTCGGCGGAACCAGCTTGATCGGGGACTAAAATGGCCAGCCAGACCGACACCGCAACGACCAGCACGCTGACGCTCGAGCCGCCGCAGCCGCTGCAGAACGTGCAGCCGTCCCAGGCGGCCGGCCTGGTGCCGCTGAAGGAGGAGCAGAAGAGCCAGCTCGAGGAGAAGGTGGACAGCTTCGTCGGCGAGCTGGTCGCGCTGGATTCCAATTCGCCCGAATTCGGCAAGAAGGTCGATCAGCTGACCTCGATGGGGCGCAAGGAGATCGCCGAGGCGGCGGGCGCGTCCAACCGCTTCCTCGACCGGCCGGTCAAGTCGATCGACAAGGACAGCGGCATCGGCGCCAACCTGACGCAGCTCAGGAAGACCGTCGAGGACCTCGATCCGGGCCGCGGCGGCGCGCTGACCAAGCCGCGCAAGCTCTTCGGCATCATCCCGTTCGGGAACCGGATGCGCGGCTATTTCATGAAATACCAGTCGGCGCAGAGCCACATCGCCGCGATCCTCGCCGCGCTTGCCTCGGGCAAGGACGAGCTTTTGATGGACAATGCGGCGATCGACACCGAGCGCGCCAATCTCTGGAAGACGATGGGCAAGTTGGAGCAGATGATTCACATCTCCAAGGCGCTCGACGCGAAGCTGGAGGAGAAAGCGAACGAGCTCGACGCGACCGATCCGGCCAAGGCCAAAGCGGCGAGGATGGCGGCGATATGGCTCTGGGCGGACTGGTATTTCATGAAATAGCCGCGCATCCGGTTGCCGAGCGGAATCAGGCCGAACAATTTGCGGGGCTTGGTCAGCGCGCCGCCGCGGCCGGGGTCGAGATCCTCGACCGTCTTGCGGAGCTGGGTGAGATTGGCGCCGATCCCGCTGTCCTTGTCGATCGACTTGACCGGCCGGTCGAGAAAGCGGTTGGAGGCGCCCGCGGCCTCGGCGATCTCCTTGCGGCCCATCGTGGTCAGCTGATCGACTTTCTTGCCGAATTCGGGCGAGTTGGAATCGAGCGCGACGAGGTCGTTCACG
>JAFAZM010000099.1 GCA_019239785.1 Sphingomonadaceae bacterium | reverse complement strand
TCGCGCCGCCGGACTGCAGCAGCAGGTCGGTTGCGCTGAGCCCGGCGAGCGCGCCGAACGCGCCGGCCCCGTCCGGGTCCGACAGGGAGCCGACCGCGAAACCGTTGGCGTCGCGATAGGCGAAGCTCTGCCCCGCAAAGCCGGCGGCAGCCGCGATGCTGTTGACGTCGTTGAGCGCATTGGTGAGCGCGGAGCTCCTGGAAAAGCGCACGAGCAGCTCGTTCGCCGTGACCGGGGCCGTCTGCGAGATCGCGCCGGTCGCATCGGATGCGAAGGCGATAAGCTCGAGCCGCCCGTCCAGCCCGGCGGTGCCGCCGTCGTCGGTGCTGACTGCGGCGTTGATGGCGATATTGTCCGCGGCGCGAAGCTGGATGTTGCCGCCGTTCGACCTGACCGGCGCGGCGATGGTCAGGTTGCGGAGAATCGAAGTGTCGGTCGTTCCTGCGATGAGGACGATGTCTCCGCCGTGGGTGGTCAGCCCGCTGAGGCTTCCGACATTGCCCACGGTGACCAGGCCGCTTCCCGGCGCCGGACGATCGATCGTCACGTAAAGATGCCCGCCGCCGGTCACGTCGGCGGCGAGGGTCGCGACATTGTTGGCGGCTTGGGTCAGGTCCACGTTCCCGGCGGCCCGGATCGCCAGCTGCGCGGCTGCGATCCCTCCGGCCGTCTGCGAAATGCCTGCCGATGAGTTGAGGTCGACGAGGCCGCCGACGAGGCCTACCGAAAGGCCGGCATTGAGCATGATGCCGCCGCCGCCCTGGGTCGCGAGAAGGATATTCTCGTTGGTCGAGGCCAGCGCGCCGTTCACGGTCAACGCCCCGCCGTTCTGGACGGTGACGCTGAGCGTTCCGGGAGCGGTGATCGCGCCCAGGACGAGTCCGCCCGCGGTGTCGGTGATGGTGAAGTCGCTGCCCGCGCCGCCGAGGGACGGCGCCAGCGCGCTGCCCAGGAAATCGGCGGCGGTTACCGTATAATTGCCGCCCACGACGAGATTGCCCTGGACGTCGATCGTGCTCGTGCCGGCGCGCAGCGTGACGTCGCCGTCGACATTGACATTATGAGTGACGATCGGCCCGGCGGTCACGTCGAGCGCCGCGAGCGCGCCGCCGCCGCCGAGCGCGCCGTTGAAGACGGCGGCGCCACCCGTGTTGACCACCAGCCCGGTGCTGCCTGCGACCGTCGAATCGACGGTCTGGAAGGAGGCCGTGCCGGCCGTGATCCTGCGGTTGCCCGGACCGGCGAGGCCCAGGCTGCCCTGGAAGGTCGCGGCGTTGGCGACGTCGACGTTGCCGGAGAGCAAGGTGGGGTCCTGGAAGGTGACGCTGGCGAGCCGGCCGCCGACCCCGACATTGCCGACATTGACCGTGCTGCCGCCAAGCGTCAGCGCATTGGCGTCGGCGGTCGCGGCTAGGATGTCGCCATTGACCGTCAGCGCGCCACCGCCGGCGTCGATCGTCACCGAGCCGGGAGCCGACGCGCCGATCGTCACCCGATCGAGCGAGATCCCGGCGTTCGCCATGACCGCGCCGGCATTGAGAATCGTCGGCCCGTGGACGGTGAGCGTGCCGAGCGGACTGCCGGCGCCGACGTCGGCATTGAAGGTCGTGCCCGCGCCGGAGGTGGCGGTCAGGCTGCCCGGGCCGTCGACCGCGCCGTTGAAGGTGACGGTGGCGCCCGCGGCTGCGGCGGAGACGGAGGAGCTGCCGGTCAGGCTCGTCGGGCCGGTCACGCTGATATTGCCGTTCTGCGCGGTCAGGCTCGATGCGTTCATCAGCACCGCGCCGCCGGAGAGCGTCAGATCTCCCGTCGTGGCGGTCGCATCGCGGACGTCCACATTGCCCTGCGCGTTCACGCCGATGCCTTCGCCGGCGGTGAGCGCTGCGGTGAGCGTCACGTCCGACTGCGTGCTCGCCACGTCGATGCGCCCGTCCGCGTCGATCGTGTTGCTGCCGGTGATGCTTCCCCGCGCGCGCACCTCCACATTCGCGGCCGCGGTTGGCGCCGCCCGCTGGGCGTTCAGTGCCCCACTGATCTGGATCGCCCCCGGACCGGACGTGTCGTTCCCCCCGCCGGTGGCGACGGTCACGCCGCTGCCGCTGGTCCCGGCCGCCAGCACGATGCCCCTGTCGGTGGCCAAGGCGGTGGTTGCGGTCACCTGGCCGGTGACGTTGAGCAATGCGTTGAGGACGCTGGCGCGGGTGGCCAGCGCGACGTAGACGTTCTGCCCGTTGACGCTCCCGCCGACGACGAACGGTCCGGCGACCGGCGTCCCCTGGTTGATCGTCATCGACAGCGGGCTGCCCGTGCCGAACGAGATGTCGAGGTCGCTCGCTGCGGCGATCGCCACGTCGCCGCTCGCCGTCAGGGTCGAGCCTGCGCGGATGTCGAAATAGGCGCCGAGCAGGACGAGATCGCCGGGCGCGCCGTTGGTCGCGATCGCAGCGCCATTGTCCACGACGATCCCGTTCGTGCCGCTGCCCGCGAAATTGTAGGAGGCGCCGTCGAGGAAATCGGCATTGGCCAGGTCCAGCGTGCTCGCGACGAGCGAGCCGACGTTCACGTTGGCGCCGTTACCGAACAGGATGCCGTTCGGATTGATCAGATAGACGGCGATGTTGGGATCGGACAGGAGCGATCCGTAAATGTTCGACGGGTTGCCGCTCAGGTCCCGGTTCAGGACGGCGACCGCGGCGCCGGGGCTGGTCGATCCGTTGCGGAACTCCACGGTTTCGGTGTGGCTCAGCGTCGTGCCGATGTTGAAGCTGGTCCAGTTGATGATCGTTCGGTTCTGGTTGAGCGCGACCGTCATCGTGTCGGCGGCGGTGGTGATGGTCGGATCGGCCTGAACGACCGGGAAGCTCGGCCCGGTCGGCAGGGTCTGGGCCTGGGCGGCCTCCGTGGCCAGCAGCGCCGCTCCGACCAAGGCGGTGGAGAGGACAAGGCGCCGGCGGTAGGAAGCTCTCGCACTCAGCATCGTCATTACGCTCTCCTGCGAAATCAACGTCCGCCCGGCGGGAATTGGAAGGTCAGCGACAGCAGCACCCGATCCGGCGCGCGGTGAGCGCCGGGGATGAGCAGCGGCGGGTCTTCGGGATGGGCATAGGTCGCTTCGAGCAGGGCCCGGCCGGGCAGCAGCGCCCGCACGCCGCCGCCCCATGAGCCGAGGCGGCGGCCATTCTCGACCGCGTTCGGATCGAGGTTCCAGAGCCACACGCTGTCGTAGAAGCCGAACAGTTCGACCCGGACCTTATTGTCGTCGTGCACCTTGGCCCGCAGCTCGCCGCGCAGCGCGATCGCACGATCGGCGCTGTTCGAGCCCGGATCGTAGCCGCGTCCGATGGTCAGATTGCCGATCGAGAATTCCTCGAAATTCAGCAGCGGGTGGTTCGCCCACTGGCCGGTGCCCTGGGCGGCGATGCTGAAGATCGGGCCGATCGCGGCGACGCCTTCGAGATGGGCACGGACGACGAGCGCCGACGCATCGCCGGAGAAGCGCGACGGCGTGTAGCCGCCCGCCGAGAAGGAGCCGGTCCGGGTGGCGCCGAGGATGTCTAGACCCTGGCGGATCTCGAGCGAGCCGAGGAGCGACCAGGCCTCGCCGCCGAGCGGGCGGTAGTCGCGGAACCCCGCTTCGGCGCGCAGGAAGGCGACCCGCAGCTTGTCCCGGTTGAGCGCGGCGCTGGCGCCGCCGGAATGAATGCGGGTGCGCTGCTCGATCAGCTCGAAGCCGCCGACGAGCCCGATGCTCTGCCGCCGTGTGCGGCGCAGCGGCGTGGCGATGGAGAGCCCGCCGATCAGGGACCGCGAACGGAGGTCGAGCAGGCCGATGTCGGGCCGCGACCAGGCGTAAAGGAAGCTGCCCTCGAGGTTCGTGCCGCCGCTGCCGAGCCCGGTGAGATGGCCGATCTGGACCACCCTTTGCTCTTGGAAGTCGAAGGTGGTGGAGGCGCCGAGATAGGTCGCGTCCGCGGCCCCGGTCAGGCCATAGACTTCGGCGCGCACATAGGCCGCCTCCCGCCCGAGCTGGCGCGAGCCCAGATTGTTGACATTGGCCAGCACCGAATAGGGCCGGTAGACCAGGTTGAGCTCGCCGATGACTTCGCCCGGGCGGGTGCCCGCCGGCAGCAGCGACATTTGAACGTCGAGCCCCGGGATGTCGCCTGCGAGCAGGAGGATACGCTCCGCGTCGCGCTCGTTGAGCGGGTCGAGCGATTTCAATCGTTCGACCCGCGCGGCGATCTCGTTTCGATAGGGCGGCGCGTCGCCCCGGATGCGCACCTCCACGATCCGCGCCGTGATGACCTCGAGCCGCAGCTCGCCCGACGTGATCGTTTGCGGCGGAATCTGGACGGTCGCGATATAGCCGGCGCGGCGCAGCGCGGCGTTGGCGCGGTCGCGAATGTCGCAGACCACGGCGACCGTCTGCGCCCCGGGCGCGCCGATATCGCTCAGCGCTTCGCGGACGCCCGGATCGAGTTCGGCCCCATCGATGCCGGTGAACTGGACGTGGCGGATGTCGACCGCGAGGCTCGACGAAGCGAGCGGACAGTCGGTCCTCGGGAGGGCGCCGTTCTCATCGATGCGCAGGCGCGCCCTGGGTGCCGTGGTCTGCGGAACGGGCGGCGAAATCTCGGGCCGGCTCGGCGGACTGGGCGGCTGCTGCGCCGAAGCCGCGTGAGGATAGAGGATCGCCGCGGCGAGAAGTCCGGCGCGATACACCCTGGACCGTACCACCGTGCCCGCCATCGCCCCCCCTGCGAAGCTCGCCAACGAAGTGTATCCTTGTCTTCGGTTTCACATTGGAACGGAAGAACAATGAGCAGAATTACCGAATCAGCAATGGATTAGGTGCAAGCCTGTCGAAACTTCAACCTGGAGTCAATTGCATCGGCTCGCATTCACGCTTGCTCAACTTGCATCGATTTCGATCTAGGTGTTGGACGCTGCCGCAATCCAAACACAGGTTATGCAAATCACAGGCGATGTCCGGCATTCACCGCCGTCCGCTCCCTCATCTTCGACGACATGGGCGCATGCATGAGGCTCGCAACATGCATGCTTCTTGAGGTTCATGAGCTGTCGACTCACTATGCGGCTGCCAACGCTGTAGAAATGCCGCGGCTAGCGCTGGAATTCTAGCTGATGGCCAGCATTGACTCGCCAGTTTATCGGGGCGTTTCCCCCTCTGCGCGCCATGCGCTTCGGACGATGTGGGGAACATGCGGATCGCGGCAGCAACCAGCCTGGCGCCGCGGACCTGGTCCAATTGGCAAAGCGTTGGCTGGGGCGGCAGGATTCGAACCTGCGAATGCCGGTACCAAAAACCGGTGCCTTACCACTTGGCGACGCCCCAGCAGGCGCGCGGGCTATATAGACGGGTGAAGCCGGCTGGGAAGGGCCGAGCGCGCCTTCACTGCCTTCGGCATCCAACGCACGGCCGCTGCGTTCAGCCCCGGTCTGATCGGCAGGTCGATCGTCCAGCGCGGCTGCGGCATGCGCCGCCCTGCCGGCAGCGAGGAGGAAGCATGAGCAGGAATGTCGCGGAGCTGCTGGTCGACACGCTCGCCGAGATCGGCGTACGCCAGATTTTCGGGATCGTCGGCGATGCGCTGAACCCGTTCACCGACGCGCTCGCCCGCCAGGACAGGATCGAATGGATCGGGGTCCGCCACGAGGAGGGCGCTGCGCTCGCCGCCGCCGGCCAGGCGAAGCTGACCGGCCGGCTCGGCGTCTGCTGCGGCACGACCGGGCCGGGCGGCAACCATCTCGTCGCGGGCCTCTACGAGGCGAGCAAGGACCATGCGCCGGTCCTCGCCATTTCCGGCGACGTCCCGCTCGCCAGCCGCGGCATCGACTATCTGCAGGAGGACAATCCGAACCTGCTGTTCCGCGACGTCGCCCTCTACACGCAGATGATCGCGAGCGCGGCGGAAGCGCCCTCGGTGATCCACCAGGCGATCGCAAGCGCCTATGCCGGGCGCGGCGTCGCCCATCTCAACATCCCGCCGGACGTCTTCGCCCAGAAGGCGGACGGCCCGGTGCCCAGCCTCGCGACCCTGCGGCCGCGGCCGGAGACCGCGCCGGCACCGGCGGACATCGAGGCTGCCGCCTGGCTGATCGCCGAGGCCGGCACCGTCGCGATCTTCTGCGGCGCCGGCTGCCGCGGCGCCGAGGCGGAGCTCATCGCCCTCTCCGATCGCGTGCAGGCGCCTTTGCTGCACAGCTTCCGGGCCAAGGAGCTGCTGCCCTTCGACGATCCGCGCTGGATCGGCGGCGTCGGGCTGATCGGCGGCAGGCCGGGCGTGGACGCGGTCGCCGATGCCGACCTGCTGCTGATGCTCGGCAGCGACTATCCCTATCGCGAATTCCTGCCGAAGCACGGCCGGGTGATCCAGGTCGACGAGCGCGCCGAAGCGCTTGGCCGGCGCACGAACGTGGCGCTCGGCGTCGTCGGCTCGGTCCGGCCGGCGCTGGAGATGCTGCTTGCCCGGCTGGAGCCGCGGCAGGATTCGGCCTTCCTCGACAAGGTGCAGGCGGACCGCGCGGATTGGAACGCGATGCTGGCCGAGAAGGCCGACCCGGCGCGCAGCCGCGACAAGATCCATCCCCAGGCCCTCGCCCGCCTGCTCGGCGACCATGCCCGGGAGGACGCGATCTTCGTCACCGACACCGGCGAGGTGACGCTCTGGGCCGGCAACTGGCTCCGTCAGCGCGGCCGGCAGCGGATCACCGGCTCGTTCAACAATGCCGCGGTCGGCACCGGCATGGGCATCGCCAACGGCGTCCAGGCGCTCGACCCCGACCGCCAGGTGATCCTCCATGTCGGCGACGGCGGCTTCGCGATGCTGCTCGGGGAGTTCGTCACCGCGGTCGAGCATCGCCTGCCGGTCAAGGTCGCCGTCTACGACAATGGCGGCTGGGGCCTGGTCCATCTGGAGATGGAAGGCGCCGGCCTGCCCGCCGCCGCGGGCACCCACCTCGCCAACCCCGATTTCGCCGCCTTCGCCAAGGCCTGCGGCGGCCAGGGCTTCAGCGTCAGCGACCCGGCGCTGCTGGATTCGACCATCCAAGCCTTCCTCGCCGCGCCCGGCCCAGCGGTGCTGCACGCGAAGATAGATCCGGACGAGCTGCCGGCCATGCCGCATATCGACATCGGCCAGGCCTGGCGGTTCGGCATCGCCAAGATCAAGGAAGCATTCCGGAAGCGGTAGCGAGGCTGAAGACGGGCTGCAGGCGGCCAGGTGCCGGCTTCAGCTCCGCATCCCGGCCTGTTCCGGCGGGAGCTCCGGAATGTCGCACGGCCATTCCTGCTGGGCCGCCGTCACCAGCTCGAAATCGAGCGCGACCGTCGTGACGGGATCGTCGGCCGAGGTTTCGGCGAGGAGCGCGCCGCCGGGCGCATAAGCCATGCCCCTGCCGCCGAAGGTCATCCTGCCTTCGCGGCCGGCCCGGTTCGAGCTCAGCACGTAGCTTCCGGAGACCGCCGCCGCCATCGCCAGGGCCGCCTGCCACTTCACGACCGACTCTCCGGACGCCCGCGGCGCGACGATGATCTGGGCCCCCGACCTGCCGTAGCGGCGGGCCCATTCGTTGAACATCAGCTCGCTGCACAGTTGGACTCCGATCCGCGCCCCGGGCAGCTGGTGCACAGCGAAGCCCGGCATGGCCGGATGAAACCACGCCCGTTCGTAGAAACCCGGCTCGAACGGGAAATAATGTTTGTGGTGAAGCGCGACATAGCGCCCCTCCACGAGCGCGAATGCCTCGTTGGCGAGCCTGTCGCCGGCCGCGACGGGGCGGGAGGCGATCACGCGCGGGGCCAGCGTGCGCAGGCTCGCCATGGCGGCCTCATGGATCGCGATCGAGGCTTCGGCCTGCCCCGGGTCGAAATGCTCCGAGAGCGAAAGCCAGTCTCCGAACGGCAGCTCGTTGAGCAGGACAAGCTCGGCCTTCTCGTCCCTGATCCGTGCCGCGAGCCGCTCCCACTCGGCGCCGAGCGGATCCAGCTTGCAGGGAAGCTCACAGATCGCGGCCTTCATGCTTCCTCCTGTCGGCTTCTGGGAACCAGGCGCGTGCGCCTGGCGGTCAGCGCAGCTCCTCGACCCAGCCATGCGGGTCCGGCGCCTGGCCGCGCTGAATCGCGACGAGGCTGGCGCGGAGGCGCTGGGTGAGCGGGCCGATCGACTGGCCGCCGATCGTGAACTCGCCTTCCACGCTCTTCACCCGGCCGATCGGCGTCACCACCGCGGCGGTGCCGCAGGCGAAGGCCTCGGTCAGCCGGCCGCTGCGCGAATCCGCCTCCCATTGCTCGATCGAATAAGGCGCCTCGCGCACGGTGACGCCCTGGTCGCGGGCAAGGGTGATCAGCGAATCCCGGGTGATGCCGTGGAGGATCGTGCCGGCCAGCGGCGGGGTGATCATCGAGCCGTCGTCGAAGACGAAGAAGATGTTCATGCCGCCAAGCTCCTCCACCCAGCGGCGCTCGACCGCGTCGAGGAAGACGACCTGGTCGCAGCCGTTGCGGATCGCCTCGGCCTGGGCGATCAGGCTGGTCGCGTAATTGCCGCCGCATTTGGCCTCGCCGGTCCCGCCCGGCGCCGCGCGCGTATATTCCCGCGTCACCCAGAGCGAGACGCTGGGCGCGCCCTTGAAATAGGCGCCGACCGAGGAGGCCATGACGATGTAGAGATATTCGGACGCCGGCTTGACGCCGAGGAAGACCTCGCTCGCGAACATGAAGGGGCGCAGATAGAGCGCGCCCTCCTCATTGTCCGGGATCCAGGCCTTGTCGGCGCGGACGAGCGACCGGATCGATTCGAGGAACATCTCCTCCGGGAGCTCCGGCATCGCCATCCGCCGCGCCGAGGCGTTGAAGCGCCGCGCATTGGCCTCGGCGCGGAACAGGGCGAAGCCGCCGTCCGGCCGCCGATAGGCCTTCAGCCCTTCGAAAATCTCCTGGGCGTAGTGGAGCACCGAAGTGCCCGGCTCGATCGTCAGCGGCCGCCGCTCCGTCACCTTCGCGTCGTGCCAGCCCTGCTGCGGATCGTAGCGGGCGATCGCCATATGATCGGTGAACACGCGCCCGAAGCCCGGATCGACCAGCATCATCGCCCGCGCATCGTCCGCGACCCGGCTCTCGCTGGGCTCGAAGGCGAAGGTCGAGGCATCGTTGGGCATCGAGTCCGGTTAAGGGTGGAGCGGGACGAGGACAAGCCCCGCAGCAAGCCTTCCCCTTTCCGTGAATAGGGAAAGGGGCAAAAGAAGACCCTCACCCTGCCCTCTCCCGCGAGCGGGAGAGGGTAAGAAGGGAAGCGGAAGAGGTTGAGGCCCGCCGCGGCACGCCCCTTCTCCCGCCTGCGGGAGAAGGCTGGGATGAGGGTCTTCTTCTTGTTTTTCCTACGCTCGCTGCCGGAGAGGAGCTGGGCGCGCTACCCGCCCCGCGCCTTCGCCGCCATCTCCAGCCCCCGCGCCCGCGAGGCGTCGAGCGTGCGCTCGACCAGGTCCCGCAGCGCCCGGTCCGCGTCGAGCACGGCAAGGCCGGCCTCGGTGGTCCCGCCGGGGCTCGCGACCTTGCGCGCCAGCGCCTCCGGATCGTCGTCGGACGTCGCCGCCAGATCGGCCGCGCCTTCGGCCATCTTCAGCGCCAGCCGCTGCGCCTGCTCGAAGGTGAGTCCGAGCCGCTCGGCCGCGGCGGCGAGCGCGTCGATGAAGCGGAACAGGAAGGCGGGCCCGGCGCCGGTCAGGTGACCGGCGAGCTGGAAGGCGGTCTCGTCCTCGAACCATTCGGCATGGCCGAGCACCGCCATCAGCCCGGTGACCAGGGTCTTGGCGACCACGTCGCTGCTGTCGCTGGCAAGCACGACCACGCCCTTGCCGATTCTGACTGGCAGGTTCGGCATTGCCCGGATGATCGTCCGCGGCGCGGGGAAGCGGGCCCGAAGCGAGGCGAGCTCGACCCCGGCGAGGATGGAAACCAGGATCGTCTCCCGGTCGAGGATCGGCGCCAGCGGCGGCGCGACGAGATCGAGCTGGTAGGGCTTCATGCCGAGCAGGACGATCGCCGGCACCTCGTCCTCGGGATAGTCTTTGGTGACGCGGATCCCCTCGCCGCAGGGGGCGCCGCTCGGCCGGATCACGCTGATATGGGCCGGGTCCACCCCCTCCTCGCGCCATCGCGCCAGCATCGCGCCGGCCATATTGCCGCAGCCGACGAGCCAGAGTGGACCGGGAAGCAGCGGATCGCTCATGCCGGGCTCATTGCGAGATGCGGCGCAGGGAAGCAATCCGAATTGGTGGCGGAGATGCCGCTGCCGTCATTGCGAGCCCCGCAGGGGCACGGCAATCCAGAGCGGCCTGGATTGCTTCCGCCGGCTTTCGCCGGGGTCGCAATGACGGGGAGACGATTAAGCCTCGCCCTGGGTCTCGATCAGAGCCGCGGCGATCGCTTCCTGGGGGCTCTTGTCGGCCCAGAGCACGAACTGGAAGACGGGATAGAAGCGCTCGCACTCCTCGATCGCCGCCTCGACCAAGGTCTCCGCCTGCTGCAGGCTCAGCGTCCCGCTTTCGTCGCCTTCCAGCAAAGCCGCGTGGCGGAACAGGACCAGGCCGGACGCCGACCAGAGTTCGAAATGGCCGAGCCAAAGCTGCTCGTTGATCAGGCCGATCGTCTCATAGGTGGCGGCGCGCTTCTCCGGCGCGACGCGCACGTCCGGCAAGGCCAGGAATTGCAGCACCTGGTCCTCCGCGCGCCAGATCGCGCGCAGCTCATATTGCGTCCAGCTGCCCTGGAAGCTGGAGACGATCTCGTCCTCGCCATTGCGCTCATAGGCCCAGCCGAGCGCGCTGAAATAAGTCTCCAGCATGTCGATGGGCGCACTGGCCTCGCGCTCGAGCTCGTACTCGTCCATGTTCATGAAGCGGTCCCCGGTCCTCTTCCGTTCCGCGAATCTGCCTGTGCGGCGCAAAAAGCGCAAGGAAGAGCAAAGTTTCGGGACACAAAAGTTGTGGATAGTCAGGCGGCGGGCGACGCGCCCTTGCCGCGGGCTGGCTTTGCGGCCTTGGCCTCGAGCGCCTCGATCCGGGCGCGCAAAGCCTCATTCTCCTCGCGCGCGGCGGCCGCCATCGCCTTCACCGCCTCGAACTCGTCGCGCTTGATGAGGTCGAGCCCGCCGATCCATTCGCGGAATCTTTCCTGCATCGCGGCCTGCGCCTCGCGGGTCATGCCCGCGAGCGTGCCGGCGGCGCCGTTCATCACCTTGACGAAATCGTCGAACAGACGGTTTTCGGACTGCATCGCAAGCGCTCCTGAAATTGGTCAGAGCGGAATATCGGTGCTGATGCTGTGCGGCGCAAGCGTCGCCGCATCGGGATTGCGCTCGCCGATCTGGAAGTTGAGCAAAGCGGCGAACATCAGCCAAGCGATCAACGGGTAGAGGAGCAGCCCCGCCAGCGCACGGATCCGCCAGGCCATCAGCACCAAAGCCACCGCCACGACCAGCATCGCCACCACGATCGAGAGCGCCACATTCACTTGGTGCCAGGCGAAGAACAGGAACGGCCAGGCGAAGGCCAGGACCAGCTCCAGCGCGAACAGCATCACCGTCTTCTGCCGCCCCTTCGCCCCTTTCGCGTGCAGCACCATCGCCAGCGACAGGCCGATCAGGATGTAGAGGCAGGTCCAGACCGCGCCGAACGTCCAGCCGGGCGGCATCCAGGGCGGCTTGCGCAGCGCGGCGAACCAGAGGTTGGCGCTGCCGGCCCCGGCCAGCGCGCCGGAAAGCGTGCCGAGCAGCAGCACCCCCGGCACGGTGATCAGCGCATAGCGCAGAAAGCTCATGCGCAACTGGGACTTGGAGGCGATTGCGGTCATGGGGCTTCCTGTTCTGGCGGGCGGGATAAAGCAAGGGGCGGCCGGTCAAGAAGAACAAGACCCTCATCCCAACCTTCTCCCGCGAGCGGGAGAAGGAGTCCGCTGAAGCTTGCGGTGCTTACCCTCTCCCGCTTGCGGGAGAGGGCAGGGTGAGGGTCTTCTTTTTGTTGTTACTCCCTTCTCCCCCGTTCCGCTCAGCCCTCCTTCACCGCTCCGATCAGAAATTCCACATTCCCCTCCGGCCCGGTGATCGGGCTGGTCGCGATTCCCTCGATCCGCCAGCCCCGCCCGCGCAGCCAGGCCGCGACCTCCTCGCAGACCCGCGCATGCACCGAGGGGTCGCGGACCACGCCGCCTTTGCCGACCTCCTCGCGCCCCGCCTCGAACTGCGGCTTGATCAATGCCGCCAGCCGCCCGCCCGGCCGAACGAATTCCAGCGCCGCGTCCAGCACCTTGGCGAGCGAGATGAAGCTCGCGTCGCAGGTGAGGATGTCGACCGGCTCGGTGACGATCTCGCCGGTCAGATAGCGCGCATTGGTCTGCTCGTGGACGACCACGCGCGGATCCTGCCGCAGCGACCAGGCGAGCTGGTTGGTGCCGACGTCGATCGCGAACACCTTCGCCGCGCCGCGCTGGAGCAGCACGTCGGTGAAGCCGCCGGTCGAGGCGCCGACGTCGAGCGCCACGGCGCCGGCCACGTCCCAGCCGAAATGGTCGAGCGCGAAGGCGAGCTTGATGCCGCCGCGCGAGACCCAGGGATGATCCCTGCCGCGCACCTCGAGCGGCGCGTCGGCAGGAAGCGCCTGCCCCGCTTTGTCGATCTTGCGCGTCCCCGAGAAGACCAGGCCGGCCAGGATCAAAGCCTGCGCTTTCGCCCGGCTCTCCGCGAGGCCGCGATCGACGAGCAATTGATCGGCGCGTGGCTTGGCCATGGCGGCCTTCTATCCGATCGCCGCCGCCTGTCGAAACCTGCCTAACGCCGCGCCTCGCGCGACAGCATCACCGCAAGCCCGGCCGCGACCACCGCGCCGATGCCGCTCACCCAGAGCGGGATCGCCGTGCCCGCGACAATGACGTCGAACGGGCGGACCAGCCGGTAGAGATGGATCAGCGCCATCACGGAGAAGGCCATAATGGCGAGCGTGGTGAAGGGCTTCATGTCGGCCTCCCCTGACCGGCCGCGCGCGCCCGCGGCCGCTTCTGCATCCTACCAGCTTCGGCGCCCGAAGGCCAAAGCTCAGCCGAGGAGGATTGCGAAGGTCCGGGGCAGCAGGAAGAGATAGAGACCGACCGTCGGATAGAAGGTCAGCGTGAAGCCGAGCGCCCGGGCCGGCGCGCCGAAGCGGTAGCAGAGGAAGAAGAGCAGCCGCCCAAGCCCGAACATCGCCGCGCAAAGGAGGACGAGGCCGCGCCACTCCTCGGGCGCCAGCCAGAGCCAGCCGCCCCAGACGGGAACGGCGAGCGCCAGCTGCTCGAGCGTGTTCTGGATCAGCGACTGGAGCAGCTTCGCGCCGGGTGTGCCCTCGCTGAGGCCGCCGCCCTGGATGTCGGCCGGGCTGAAGAAACGGTGCCGGGCAAGCAGAGCGATTCCGATCAGCAGCCAGAGACCGGCGGATATGGATGCCGCGAACCAGAGCGTCAGCCGCGCCTCGGCCGCGCCCGGCACCGCAGGCAGACGCGGCCAGGCGAAGGCGGCGATCGTGGCGGCGAGCCCTACCGCCATCCCCGCGGCTACACCGGCCTGGGTGCGGCTGAAGCCGCTCACGCCGCCGACACGACCCCGCTGCGGCACTTCATCAGCGGCTGGATGCGCCGGCCGTAATTCTCCGTCCCCTCGATGAAATCGTCGAAGGTCAGCAGCACGCCGCCGGTGTTCGGCACCTCGGCGACCTCGTCGAGCATCCGTGCGATGCTTTCATAGGAGCCGACCAACGTGCCCATGTTGAGGTTCACCGCGCTCTCCTTGTCGGCGAGCTGGCGCACGTTGGTGGTGGTGGAGGTCTGGTCGGCGGCGCCCTGCACGCCGAGCCAGGCGACCGCCGCCTGGTCGACGCCCTCGCGGTACCAGATCCATTTCTCCATCGCCTCCTCGTCGGTCTCGGCGGCGATCACCATGAAGAGGGCGTAGATGCGCACGTCGCGGCCAGTCTTCGCAGTTGCCGCCATCAACCGCTCATTGTTGGCGGCGAAGGCCTTGGGCGTGTTCACGCCCTTGCCCAGGCAGAAGGCATAGTCCGCATATTGTGCCGAGAAAGCGAGGCCGTCGTCGGAGGAGCCGGCGCAGATGATCTTCATCTCGCCGGTCGGCAGCGGCCGCACCCGGCAATCGTCCATCTGATAATATTTGCCCTTGAAGTCGGAGACGCCGGTCGCCCAGAGCTCGCGCAATATGTGGGCATATTCGCCGAGCATCTCGTAGCGGTTGCGGAAATGCTCGTCGCCCGGCCAGAGCCCCATCTGGCTGTATTCCGGCCGCTGCCAGCCGGTGATCAGGTTGAGCCCGAAGCGGCCGTGGCTGATCGAATCGATCGTGTTGCACATCCGCGCGCAGAAGGCCGGCGGGACCACCAAAGTGGGGCAGGTCGCGTAGATCCTGATCTTCTCGGTGACCGCGGCGAGCCCGGCCATCAGGGTGAAGCTCTCCAGATTATATTCCCAGAACTCGGTCTTGCCGCCGAAGCCGCGCAGCTTGATCATCGAGAGCAGGAAGTCGACGCCGTAGCTTTCCGCCTTCTGTGCGATCGCCTTGTTCAGGTCGAAGGTCGGCATGTATTGCGGGCTGTTCTCGGAGATCAGCCAGCCATTGTTGCCGATCGGCGTGAAGATTCCGACTTCCATGTTCAGCTCTCCAGAAACAGCGTCACCAGACGGTTGAAGATATCGGGCTGGGTCACGTTGCAGGCATGTCCGCCGGATCGCAACGGCCAGAATCTCGCGAGCGGGAGCGCATCGGCCAGCGCCTCCCCACAATGGACCGGCACCAGCATGTCGTCCTCGGTCCCGATCACAAGGACAGCGCCGGTGAGGTCGAGCCATAATTGCCAGCCTCGCGCCGCGGCGATTCTTTTCTCCACGGTCTCGACCGGCGGAAAATGGGCGAGCTGGCGCACCGCCTCGGCCTCGAGCTCCGCCTCATGCCGGGCGAGCCAGGAGGGCGGATAGAGGAAGAGGGGCTGCGCCTTCACATAGGCCTCCGGCCCGCTCTTGCGGAGCAGCTCGAGCCGCACGTCGAAGCAGCGCGCGGTCAGCGGGTGCAGCTCCTTCCATCCGTTCACGACCACCAGACGGTCGATGAGGTTCTCGGATAGCGCAAGCTCCAGCCCGATCAGTCCGCCCAGCGCATGGCCAAGGAAATGCGCGCGCTTCACGCCGAGCGCGTTCGTCAGCGCGACGACGTCCCTGGCCATGGATTCGATCGACACGGTCTCGGGCAGCGCGGGGTCGCTGCGGCCGGTGCCGCGATGGTCGTAGAGCAGGACGCGATAGCGCGCGGCCAAAGCTTCGAGGTTCGGCGCCCAGTAAGCGGCGGAGCCGCCGAGCCCGGGCGAGAGGATCAGGACCTCGCCCTCCTCGGGTCCGTGCCATTCGTACCAGAGGCCCCCCGCGTGCGGCATCAGCCGAGATGCGCCACGCTTGCGATCTCGACGAGCAGGCCGGGCTTCACCAGCCCGCACTGGATGCAGTAGCGCGCCGGCTTCGCGCCGGGGAAGAACTCGGCATAGACCGCGTTCATCGCCGGATAGTCGGCCCAGTCGGCGAGGAAGATATGGTTGAAGGCGACGTCGGCGAGGCTGGCGCCCGCCGCCTCCAGCGTGATCCTGATCGTCTCCAGCACATGCCGGGTCTGCGCGGCCGCATTGCCCGGATGGAGCACGCTGCCCCCCTCGCCAAGCGCCAGCGTGCCGGAGACGTAGACTGTGCTTCCGGCCTTCGTGCCCGCCGAATAAGGCGCGATCGGGGTCGGGAATTGCGGCGGGTTGATCGGTTCGAACGGCATCATCTGGCTCCTTGATTGTCGCTGCGGCTTATCTCCCCTTCTCCCGCTTGCTGGAGAAGGAGGGGCCCGCCGCGCAGCGGCGGGAGGATGAGGGTCTTGTTCTTCTTTGCTGCGTCGACGCCGTAAACAAGAAGAAGACCCTCACCCTGCCCTCTCCCGCAAGCGGGAGAGGGTGCAATCTCCTGGGCGCGCGATAGCTCATTCCTCCCCGATCTGCCCGAACGTCCCGCAGAAATCGGCGACGGTGGAAACCCAGCCGAAGAATTTCTCGACGTTGAACACCGTCGCCTGCTGGAGGAATTCGGGGCCGGCCTGGTGGGTCGCGTCCTCCAGCATGATCCCGAAATATTCGAGCATGAAGCCGTCGCGCAAAGTGCTCTCCACGCAGACGTTGGTGGCGATGCCGATGAAGACGAGGTTGCGGATGCCGCGCGAGCGCAGCACGGAATCGAGTTGCGAGTTGAAGAAGCCGGAGTAGCGCGGCTTGGGCAGGACGATGTCGGTGGGCGCCGGCTTCAGCGCCTCGACCAGCTCGTAATCCCAGCCGCCGCGCGCGAGCAGCTTGCCGTCGAGCTCCGGGCGGGCGCGCATCGTCTTCAGCGCGTTGGACTTGTGCCAGTTGGGCGAGCCCGGCCCGCCCGCCTCGACATAGTCCCTGTCCCAGCCGTTCTGGAAATAGACCACGGTGATGCCGGCGGCGCGTGCCGTCTCCAGCACCTTCGCCGATTGCGCGATCACCGCGGCCGCGCCGCCGATGTCGAAGCCGGCCAGGTCGAGATAGCCGCCAGGCGAGGCATAGGCATTCTGCATGTCGATGACGATGACGGCGGTCTCGTCCGCCGAGACCCGGATCGGCTCCGGCCGCGCCGGCAAGGTCACCACCCGCCCCCTTGCCGTGCCTGCGTCTACGGTCATGCCCTGCCCTTCTCAGCCCCCTCCTCCCCGGCGGGGAGAGGGTTGGTGTGAGGGGGCTCGGCGCCCGCGCTCGTTCTCCAGCGCCACCCCCACCCAACCCTCCCCATCGAGGGGGAGGGCTTTCAGGGCCGATGTTGTCGCCAAAGCGGTGGCCGCACAAGTGCCGCTGCGGCGCAGGCGGATTCGTCGGCGAAAACGCGACGCCTCCCCCGCTCCTACCCTCCGGTCACATGCCGGCAGCGGTGCTGGAAATCGCCGGCGTCGGTTGCGGCGGCCGCGACCGCCTCGCCCAGCCGCTGCTCGACATAGTCGAGCAGGCCGGCGGGAATGAGCCAGGTCCTGGCTTCGCGCCCGTCCGGCGCGCGGAGCACGGCGTAGACGCCGTTCGGCGTGGCTGCCCGCTTAAGCTCCGCCCAGTCGACCAGGATATCCACGAAGCGCTCGCTCGAATGGGCGAATCGCGTCCGCACCGCCACCGGCCTGCCCGACGGGTCGCGGAAGGAGAGGCTCACCTTCGATCCCCGCGGCCCCAATGGCGGATAGATATCCCAGGTCAGCCCGAGGCCTGCGTCGGCCCAGCCGGGCGCATCCGAATCCGAACTCCAGAAGGCCTGCAAGCGCGGGTCCTCGCTGAGCGACAGCGGTGCGCGGGACGACCATTGCCCCCTCATCGCGGCGAAGCGGCCGTCCGGCCCGACCGTCCGGTCGACGTCGATCGTGCCGTCGCCGGTGCGGCGCTGTGCGGAGCAGACATAATAATCGATGCTGGCCGGCGGGTTGGGCTGGCGCGAGAGCTGGGCGAAATGCGTTTCGTTCACGCCGAGCACCCTGGCCGGCCGCTCGCCCCGGCCCGGCGGCGCGCAATTCTCGGCGAGCGCGGTCGGATGGATGCGAACGATCTCGAGATTATAGGCCTCGCCATAGACCGAGCGCAGCGCCTCCTTCCGATCGTCCATGCCGAAGAGGTCGCCGACCGAGAGCGCGCCCGGGATGCGGCAATTCTCGAACCCGGGGAAGCGGACTTCGATCAGGCGTTCCTCGTAGCTCCCGCCGTGAAAGCCGAACCGCCCCACGGCCGCTGCCGCGCGGGCGTCGCGAACCGCGCGTTCGCGCAGGCTGCGCAACTCTGCGAGGAAGGCCTGCCGTGCCTCGCGCCCGCCGCGCAGCGGGCCCGGCGGGCTTTCCGGAAGCAGCGTGAAGATGACGACGCCAAGCACCGAAAGCGCTCCGGCCAGGGCGACGGCGGACCATGTTCGGCGCTTCCAATCCATCGCAACCTTCCCCGCGGAGCTCGCGCCCGGATAAAGGCATAGTCCTGAAAACATTGCGAACCGGGCCGGTGCAGACCGGCAAAGGGCGCGGCACCCGGGCGCCGATGACGTGGCAGCGCGACAGCGCTGCTCCGGACCTCATGCGCGTTCCCCATTTCGCGCCCCAGGGACGCACCCAAAGGCCGATGACGAGTGCGCGTGCAGGCACCCTATCCTTCGCCCGCCAATGCGATCATTGTATAACCGGAACGATTCCGCAGCGGAGGGCTCGGGAAGCATGGCGACATTGGCGCGACCTGCGGTTCCGGCGCTGAGCCTCGTGCTGCTGGTGGCGGCCGCGATCTTCCTCAATTATGTGGATCGCGGCACGGTCGCGGTTGCCGCGCCGCTGATGAAGGCCGAGCTCGGCCTCAGCGCGACGGGCTTCGGACTCGCCGTCTCCGCCTTCTTCTGGATCTACGCGCCGATCCAGCTCGCCGTCGGCTGGCTCTGCGATCGATTCTCGGTCTATCGCCTGCTCGCCGGAGGCCTCGCCCTCTGGTCGCTCAGCACCGCGGCCATGGGCTTCGTCGGCTCGCTCGCCGGGCTCGTCGTCCTGCGCCTTCTGCTCGGCGTCGGCGAGAGCATCGCCTTTCCCGGCAGCTCGAAGATCATCTGCCGGCACGTTCCGCCGACCCGGCGCGGCATCGCCAATGCGGCGGTCGCCGCTGGGATCGCGCTCGGCCCCGCGCTCGGCACGCTCGCCGGCGGCCTGATCACGGCACATTATGGATGGAGGCCGATGTTCGTCCTGTTCGGCCTTGCGACCCTCTTGTGGCTCGCGCCATGGTCGGCCGTCGCGCGCGCGCTGCCGGCAGTGACGGATCATGGCGGCGGCGGGCGCCCCCCGCTCGCGCGGCTGGTGAGGACGCGTGCCTTGTGGTCCACCAGCTTCGGCCATTTTGCGGTCAATTACGGCTTCTATTTCCTGCTCGCCTGGCTGCCGCTCTACCTGGTCCAGCAGCGCGGCTTCTCGCTCGGGAAGATGACCCTGCTCGCAACGGCGGTCTATGCCGCCCAGTCGGCGGCGGCGCTCCTGCTCGGCTGGTCGTGTGATCGCCGCGTCACCGCCGGCCGCGACGAAGGTGCGGCCTGCCGCCTGCTGATCATCGGCGGGATCTCGCTGCTCGGCCTCGCCATCTTGGGAATTGCGGTCGCGCCGAACGACGAGATGCTGATCGCCTTCCTGCTGCTGGCGGGCATCGGCACCGGGCCATGCTCGACCAACCTCTATGCGATCGCGCAGATCTTTGCCGGGCCGCGCGCGGCGGGAAGCTATGTCGGCGTCCAGAACGCGGTCGGCAATTTCGCCGGCATCATCGGCCCGATCGTCACCGGCATCATCGTCGATCGGACCGGCAGCTTCCTCTACGCCTTCCTCGTCGCAGCTTCGGTCTGCGGCGCCGGCGCCTTTTGCTGGATGTTCTTCGTGCCGCGCATCGCCCCGCTCGAGCTCGATTGAGCGGGGAAAGCTCAAGCCGAGGGCCATTCCCCGCGGAACGCGAACTCGGCGACCGGCTTGCGGTCGCTCGGCACCTCGCGCGCCTGGAGCTTCTCGTCGAGCGTCGACTTGTCGGCGATGCGGCCGATCACCGCGGCGGCCTCGAACCGGTAGCGATCCGGCACCTTCAGCTCGCTACGGGCGCGGTCGAAGTCGACGCCGACCATGCCGTGGGCGTGATAGCCGAGCATCGTCGCCTGCAGGGCGAGGTAGGCCCAGGCGGCGCCGGTGTCGAAGCTGTGGCTGTGCGACGGATTGAGCGCGCCTGGCGTCATCTCCATCTGGGTGTCGGAAAGGAAGTAGATCAGCACCGAGGCGCTTTGCGCCCAGCTCCGGTTGAACGGGATCAGCAGGTCGAGAAAGCGCTCCCAGTCCGCATCCTCGCGCTTCGCGTAGAGGAGGCGCCAGGGCTGATAGTTGAACGATGACGGCGCCCAGCGCGCGGCCTCGAAGATCGTCATCAGGTCCGCGTCCGGAATCACCGAGCCGTCGAAGGCGCGCGGCGACCAGCGCTCGAGGAAGATCGGGGCGACGGGGTGATGGGCGTTGCGTGCGGTGCTCATGTGCGGCGGCCTCGATCCGGGAGTGAAGGACGGCGCCCACTCCCGATCGGGTCGGATGTCAAGAGTCGCTCGGCGGAGTCGGATCGGTGCTGGTTGCGTCGTCGCGAGGGACCGGCGGCGGCACGGCAGCCGGGCTGCCGCGCAGCAGCTTCACGCTGACCCAGAGCAGCAGGATGCCCACGGCGAGCGTCGCTACGCTCATCAGGAAGAAGGCCCCGTAGCCCTCCGGCCACGAGCCCCCCACCAACATGGCCCAGATCCAGAAGGCGGTACAGCCGCCCCCCAACAGCAGGAAGCACAACCCGAAAAGGATGAGGAAGATTGCGAGCAGGATAGCTCCCGCGCTTGGTCCCTGGCTCATGTGTCCCTCCCGTCGCCGGCGTCGCCGCGTCCCCGAGTCGTTGCTAATTCTTGCCGAAAGCCATCTTGCCTGCCGCCCAGAGCAGGGCCGCGCCGCCTGCGAACGCCGCCAGCGAGACCAGCAAAAGCGGGATGCCCAATTCGTAATTCCCCCTGAGCCCGTCACCCCCGCCCAACATCGCCGCGAGCCAGAAAAACGTGCAGCCGCCGCCGAGCAGAGTGAGGAACAGCCCGCACAGGGTCACGAAGATGCCGGCCAGGATCTCGCCCGCGCCCGGCCCCTCGCTCATCGGCTATATCTGCCCATCAGGAACTTGACGCCGGTCCAGACGGTGATGACGCCGCCGGCAAGGATGGCGAGCGAGACCAGGAAGAGCGGGTTGGCCAGGGCGAAGAGCCCGCCGCCATATTGGCTGCTCTCGAACGCCATGCCGATCCACACCACGGTACAGCCGCCGCCGAGCAGGACGAGGCACAGCCCGAACAGGATCAGGAAGATGCCGAGCAGGATCTGGCCGCCGCTGGGACCTTGGCTCGGCGCCGGGCTTGGTGCCTGGATCGGTCCCTGGTCGGGCCTGTTGCTCGGTCCGCCGCTCGGTCCTTCGTCCGGTGCGTCGCTCATGCCCCCACGCCCCCTTTCTCGGCGAGCTTCGCCGCCCCCGGCGCCCCCGGCCGGTAGAAATTGTTGTAGGTGTCGAACGGGATCAGCCGGCCGTCCGTGGTCGCGAAATGGATGCAGGAGCGCTTGACCGTGCCCAGGTCGAAATTGAACCGGTCGAGGAACTGGATGATCGCGACCTTGAACGTGTCCTTGTAGCCGAGGCTGGCCGGCGCCTCGATGCCGGGCAGGCAGCAGAACAGACTCGCGAGCCGGCTCTCACCATTATTCTCGACGGTGGAAAGCGAGAGCAGGTCGAAGATCCGCGCCTTCAGCGCCGGATCGCGCTCGAAGCTGATCGTGTTGGGCGCGGTCGAGACGATCTCCTCGCGCTTCATCAGCCGGGTGACCGGCACCACGCTCGCGCCCGCGCGGATGCCGTAGCCGATGCAGATCTGGTCCGGGTTGCACGGCAGTGGGACCAGGTCCGAGGCCTCGAACACGCCGCCCGATGCGATGTTGCGGCGGAGGCCCGAGAGGGTGGCGCGATGGACGGCGGGGTCGAACCCCTCGTTGCGGCCGGCATCCTGGACCGGCTGGAAGACGACGCCGCGCACGCAGGAATAGCGCAGGGCGAACTCGACGATCGCTGCGCATTCATGGTCGTTGACGCCCTGGCGGACCGCGCAGACCAAAGTGGTCGAGACCCCCGCCGCCTCGAGCCGCTCCAGCGCCTGGCGACGGATGCGGCCGAGCCTGGCGCCGCGCAGCTCCAGCAAGGCGTCGTCGCTCAGCGAATCGAACTGGAGATAGACTTCGAAGCCGATCCCGACCGCCTTCAGCCGTTCGGCGAACCCATCCTCCTGGGCGATGCGCACGCCGTTGGTGTTGACCATGATGTGGCGGATCGGCCGCGCGCGCGCCGCGGCGACGATCTCCCAGAACTCGGGATGGATGGTCGGCTCGCCGCCCGAGAGCTGGACGAGATCCGGCTCGCCTTCCGCCTTCACCACCGCGTCGAGCATCGCCTCCACCTCGGCGAGGCTCTTGTGCCCCCCCTTTCCCACCGCGCTGTCGGCGAAGCAGACTGGGCAGCTCAAATTGCAGGCGTCGTTGATCTCGACGATCGCGAGGCAGCTATGCTGCTCGTGGTCGGGACAGAGGCCGCAATCCCAGGGGCAGCCGCGCTCGGTGCGGCTGGCGTTGAACAGGGGCCGGTCGCCGGGCTTCAGCCAGCGCCTTATGTTCAGCCAGTAATCGGCATCCTCCTCGATCAGGGTCTTGGAGACGCCATGCTCGGGGCAGCGCTTCTGGTAATAGACCCTGCCCTCCTGGCCGATGATCTTGGCCGGGACCAGCTCCCAGCAGGTCTCGCAAAGGCTCGTGGTCTGGCCGTAGAAGATCCAGGGGACGCTCTTGCGCGCCAGGTCGGAGAGGACGGGATCGGCGCGCGCGTGCATCGTGGAGCAAGGCATAAAGGATCATGAAGGGCGCGAGAAGCGCAAAGCGGCAGCCGGGTCGCCGCGTCCGTAAATCTTCAATATAATGCCGGCGCCGGCTTCGCCGCGAAAGACGTGGGAAGCAGCGGCAGGTGGGCGGCCCCGAAGCGGGAGGTCTGGGCATGGAAGAGGATGGGGTTCCGGCGGCATCGCAACGAGACGAAGCTGCGGCGGATGCCGCTCCGGCATTCGCCGTCAGCGACGCCCGCCGCGAGGAGATAAGAAAAGAGGAAGAGATACGCGCCGAGATGCGGCGCGAGCTGGAGGCGAGGGATGCGCCGCCGCCATTCCGTTGGCGCGGGATGCTGCAGGATCGCGCGATGGCGACCACGATCCTCACCGTCATCGTCATTCCCTTCGTCATCTGGCTGGTCGGCCAGATCGGCGTCGCCTGGACGCAGGCCGAAACGGCGCGCCTGAAGGCTGAGACCGAGCGCAACGCCGCCGCCCAACGCATCCTCGCCGAGCAGCGCGCGGACATTACCCAGATGACCCCTTTGATCCCCTATTTCGCGCTGCCGGCCGACGATCGGGCGCGGCTCGTGGCGCTGCGCGTGCTCGGCGCGCTGAGGCGGGCCCGCGAAAGCGACCTTGCGGTGGCCGACGTCTTCCAGACTGCAAGCGACGAGGGGCAACAATTGCTGGCGAGCACGGATGCGGCCCAGCGCGCGCAGGGCCGGCAGATCAGCGAAGCCCTCGCGCCGCCAGCCTCGGGCGTAACCGTCGCCGCGCCGCCCCCGTCAGGAGATCCGGTGCGCGGAGATGCGCTCGACCCGTCCGCCAGGCCCGGCCGCGTCTACATCCAGATCTACGGCGAGGATCAGCGCGCGCTCGCCACGACTTTGCGCGAGGCGCTGCAGCGGCAGGACGTCCCCGTTCCCGGCATCGAGAACGTCGTCCAGACCCATGGCGGCGATGCGCGCCGGTTCGCGCAGCAGTCCGCGATCGGCGTGCGCTATTATCGCGCCGAGGACCGGGCGGGAGCGCTGTTCACGGCGGGCATTATCGCGCAGGCCGTACCGGGACATCAGCCGCCGCGGCTCCAGGACCTGTCCGGCCGCTCCGGCCGCGCGGCCCCCGGCGTGATCGAGGTCTGGCTCCCCTGCGGTGCCGCCGAAGGTTGCGGGAGCTGAACCTTCGCGGGGCCGATGCCTCACGCAGTTGCGCAAAGGCTGGAGCGGCGCGCGCTCAATGCGAGCCATATCGCTCATCCTGAGTAGGGACTGAGCTTGGCGAAGGCCCGTATCGAAGGACCCGCTCGGATTCGGTGCGTCCTTCGATACGCCGGTTCGACAGGCTCACCGGCTACTCAGGATGAGCGGGTCAAGTTTAACGGACGTCACTCTAAGTGAGTTCGCCGGTCCGTCCCGCCCGCGCATCGAAGGCGAGCGCGTAGAGGATCATCGCCAGCGCGAGGAGCTGGAAGACGTCGAGCGGGCCGAGCAGGCGCGGATAGGGCTTCAGGAACTCCCAGCAGAAGCGTTGCGCGGCGTAGCAGAGCACGAACAGGTAGAAGGCGCGGGTCCGCGTCCAGGCGGCGCGATGGCCGAGCGCAACGAGGTAGGCAGCGAGGAAGGCAAGCATCGCCAGGCTCTCGTAGAGCTGCACCGGATGGCGCGGGACGCCGTCGCCGAGCTCGACCGCCCAGGGCACGGAAGCCGGCACGCCGTAGGTCTCATCGCCGAGTCCCGCGAACAGGCAGCCGAGCCGCCCGATCGCAATGCCCAGCGCCAGCGGCCCGGCCCAGATCGCTCCGGTCGAGCCGCGGATTCCGCGCGCGAGCTTATAGAGCTCGACCGCGATGATCCCGCCGGCGAGCGCGCCGGCGATGGAGTGCGACGGATGCGGGACGGCGCTGAGCGCGGTGTTCCAGGAGCCGAACGCCCAGGCCCCGGCGATCGCACCGATCGCAAGCGCGACGACGTAGAGGCCCCCGGTCCGCGTCGCGATTTCCGCCTGCTCGCGCAGCCGCCAGCGATAGAGGAAGGCGGCGAGCGCGGCGGCCGAGCCCCAGGCGAGGAGGTCGAAGACGATGTGCAGGTTCGGGTTGGTGGGGATGTGGAGGGGCATTGGGTGGTAGTCTGGCGGATCGCCTGCAACTGCGCCAGCGCGGAGAGCGGGAGCACTACAGGTTCAGCGATTGCGCCCCGAGCCACCCCGATCCCCAGCCAGCTCATGGCAATGAGAGCCAATCCACAAAATGTTCGCGCCCTTCTCGCGCCAGCTCAGCCGGCGGCAGCGTGGGCAGAATTCAATGAAGGGAAGAAACATGGCGAGCCCCACAATGGGAAACATCCAGCCGAACGCCCTACCGGAATAGCCTGAATAGACGATGCAACCACGCATGATGTCGTGAAAGGGAGAAATCCCAAGGGAAATCAACGCTGGCTCACAAAGCCGCACAGGCGCGGGAGACCTTGTGATTCTAGCTAGATTCGCTTATATATCGGGCACACCGGGGATGCGTCGAAATCGCATCACGGGCCGGCAACGGTCCACCCGGTGGCTTTCCTCAGACCCATCCCTGCGTCGGGAATTTTACGATCCCGAAGCCCGCGACATTGCCTCCTGCGGAACGGCGGAACGACGGCTCTATCTTGTCAAAATAGGTGGCATCTTCCGAATTGAATTTCCGCCCAATCGCCCCGGCCACCATGTCAGCAAACTGGATCCCCACGCTGTGATGCGAAGGCGTCAAAAATAGCGTCTCGATATAGTTGGCATAGGTGCTGAAAACCGGTGCATTCTGGTCGACTAAGGCATGGTGGCGGGACCGCAGACGTTCATCTTGAGCCTTACCCCTGTGGTCTGCGACCATGATGCCAAGCTGACGGCTCCCGACGGTCCTTTCCATGTCCTGAAGAAAATATTGGAAGCGCTCCGAGACGCCCTTGTAAGTGTAGAGGTACAGGTCCTCAGCCTCGTTGACGTAGGGTAGCGCGTAGGCGGCGGCGACACTGGTCACGCCGCAGATAATCTTTACCGCCTTTCGGCGCGTGAGAATGGCATAGAGCCCTTCCCTAAAGCGATTACGCGCATCCTGATCGAGATGAAGGAACGGGTTTTCGGGATCGGCATTTGTCGGGCCGAGATATCGCCACTTGATCTCCCCCCTCACGTTGAATTCCGGCTTAGCCTTAAGGGCTTTCAACTCACTGGAGATGTCATGCCATTGAGCTTCGTGTATGATGACGCCCGCGATGACGAAATAGGGCGGACGCCCTTGCTGGCCAGGCTTAGGGGGAGTTTGGCTTTCGTCGATGAAGCAGAGGTACATTCGCTATGACAGACTCCGGCGACGGAAAGAGTCAACTGGACAAGTTCAAACAGGCCGCCAGCGAGCTAGGGACGGATGACGATCCCGAACGCTTCCGGGAGCCCGTCGGGAAGCTGGTGAAGCATAAGCCGGTAGAGAAGTCCGATGAGCAATAGGGAGCTCGAAGAGCGCGCGGAGCGCCAGCAAACCGAAGCTGTGGCGCGCGCGCTCGGCATCTCCGTCGAGGACCTGGAAGAACAAGACTGGTCGATTGATGAAGACGTTGGCAACGATGGGGCGGTCCACGGATATGTAGTTACCTTCGCAGATGGGCGGTTTGAGCATCTTCCCATTTGGGCACTAAACGGCTCGGAACCGCGCTAACTCCGGCCACCACATTTCCTAAAGGATTCACGAGCTTGGCCAACGAAATCGCCCGGACTCCGGCCACCCCCCGCCAAGGCGTTCTTGACCTCGGCATCGAGGTGGAACGCGTCGTCGCTGGCGTCGAAATGGGCGTCCTCGAAAATGGAATCCCCTACCTGACGCAGCGGGGCCTTGCGACAATGGCGGGCGCGGCTCGCTCAACGATCCAAGAACTGACTCAGGAATGGGAAGCAATGCAGCAGAGCGGCGTAACGCCGCCGGGGCGCATGGCGTTCTTCAAGGACTATCTCAGCCGAAATGGATACGACGAACCGCGCTTGTTCATCGAGATCATGTCAGACGGCTCGCCGCACTACGCCTATCCGGATTTGGTCTGTACCGCGATCATTGAGCACTTCGCTTTCGAGGCGCAACGGACGAACGAAACGGCGCTCCGTAACTTCCGGAACCTAGCCCGCTATGGGCTCCAGAAATTCATTTACGATGCACTTCACTACGTCCGGCCTGATCCTTGGGTGCACTTTCAAGAACGCGTGTCCCTCTTGCGAGCAAGCGCGCCGGATGGTCACTTCATCGTCTTCCACGAAGTCAGCGGCATGATCGTCGATCTCATTAACGCGAACCTGGCCGTGAACGATAAGACGATCCCCGACATAAGTGTGGGCCGGTGTTGGGGCGACCATTGGCGGGACAAAGGGTTCGACGCCCTGTATGGCCCGCGCATCACATTTCCACATTATTACCCGCCGTCGCACCCTCAGGCGGCAAGCAATCCACAGCCCGCGTGGGCATACCCGAACGCGGCGTTAGGGGAGTTTCGGCGCTGGTTCAGGCATGAGTATTTAATCCTCAAATTCCCAAGATATCTGCTGTCGAAGGCCCACCTGCTGGGCGGACAGGATGAGGCGGCCCGGATCGCTAGCATGTACCAGCCAGCTCAGATTGAAGGGCCGCAGAGATGAAGCGCAAGCCAGCGGAAAAGCCGGTCCGATTCCCCTAGCCGTCGAAATCGGGCGGCGGGGAAGCGCTCGCCCATCCGCTGAGAATCTCGGAGCAGGCGGCTTCGATGTTTGAGATTCTATTCAGGTAGTTACCGGGCGCCGGTATCAATGCGCCATCGAAAACGTCGTACGAAAAGCACAGCTTGCGCTCAGGATCGCCGGCATTTGCCAGATGCTTCTGCGCAAACATCCATATGAGGGTGGCCGCCGTGCGCGCTTGATCCTTGCGCGTGTTGGTCGAGTTCACGCCCTTCGCGATCATCGTCACAACGGCGCCGACCTTTGGATTCTGGCCAGTGCCCTGATTTTGCTTCACGATCACGTCTGGTGTCACTTTGACTCGCAAGCCGGAAATAACCAACGCCGGGACGGACCCTGGAATCTCGGCACATTCGAGCTTGGGCAGTTGAGTCTGGCCAACCGTGGCCGCATAGCGATTCAGAGCAGCCACCGACGATTCAAGATCATCTTTAGTCCAACTAGAGTTCCCCGGCTTAGCTAGCTTTTGCTCTAGCTTGATCTTCTCCGCAGCTATTGTAGTTGGACTCTGTAACGGGTCACACAAACACTTAACAATTGCTTCGCGCGCCAACTTATAGCGTGCCACGATGACAGTTGGGATATATCGCGCATCGCGAATTATTCTCTTGCGAGCCGCTGGTCCCGCGGTTAGATACTGCGCCAATTGGTTCGCAGAAATCTGCGGATGGGTGGCTTCGCGGTATTTGGGTTTGGAGGTGGCCATTGGACGATGTCTTCCTCTGCGCCGAAATAGGGGATTCTCGGCGGCTCTGTATATCCTCTATCTCGCACCGCACCTATAGAAACGCGGTTGGCTCCGGCCTTGGCGGTGACCGAGGCTATTTCATTTTCGAAACTGACGAAAGCTGTCCAGACGCGGGGATCGACGTACTGGCCAAAGCGACTTCCTACGAAGCCGCGATGCGCCTTTTCGAAATGATCGCGGTCGGAGCCCGGAACGCCCGCGCTGCATAAGCCGGTGGAGAAGCCGGAATGAGCGATAGCGTCAGCTACCTAGTGATTTTCGGCTTCGGGATGGCTGGCGGCGTCACATGGGGCGTGTGGGCCGCCCTTAAGAAGCTGGACCGGATCATTGCCTTGCTAGAGGCCCTTCAGGCGGAGAAGCCGAAGTGATCAGCGCCAAGGTAATTTTCCACAACCGGGAAGGGGCCAGCAGCTACCATGACTTGGGCGAACACTGGTTCGCGCTGCTACCCTTGCACAACGATCAGGTGGCCCTTCCGGTCGAAGGCGTGATGCAGCGCTTCCGCGTCGCGACGATCCGGCATTTCCCAGCCCAACGGGCTAATGGCCAAACTGCGATTGAAATCATCGTGGACTAGGGTTTGTAAACTACACAATCGCCCTGACAAGGGAGGGGAAGTTCGGGTCCTACGCTGCGTTCCGCTTCCTCTTCGATGCCTGCGCCACCTCGGCCATCCGCGCCTTTTCCTCCGCGTTCGCGAGCACCTCGGGGACGTGCACGTCGCCCGCGCCCTCGATGCCGTAGACCTTCAGCAGGATGTCGGCGGCCTGGATGGCAGCCTCGCGGATCTCCCTAGGGGTCGCCTTCGCGGATCGCGCCGATCAGGCGGCGGTCGAACATGTCGGTTTCGAGCAGGCCCTTCCACTGCATCGCGACCGTCCAGGGATCCGCGCGGTGCAGGATGCCGGCGTCCATCAGTCGGCCGACCCGATCGGCGAAGATCTCCCAGGCGGGGCGCAGGGTCGTGGCGTAGAATTCCTTGCCGATACCGAGCTCCTCGGGCTGGGTGGCCATGATCCGGACGTTCGAGATCGGGCGCCGCGCCAGCCGTCGCGTCATGTACGCAGTGCCGAGCTCGATCAGCCCTTCGCGGAGGGTGCCTGCGCGCAGCATCGTGTCCAGCAACTGCTCCGATTGCCTGGTGATGTCGGCATAGAGGCAGGCGAGCAGCAGCTCCTCCTTCGACTTGAAATAGCCGTAGAGCGTCGCCTTGGAGCCGCCGACCCCGGGGGAGGATCTGGGGCCCATTCCCCTTCCGCGCCCGTGCTGATATTGTAGGCAACACAAACGAATCCGCGGCAAGCGGAGCGGCCTTCGCAAGAGGAGAGGCGCCCATGCATATCGGGATGGGGACGGGCTTCGCGCATCAACGCGGCGCGGCCTATGACGACGCGCGGCTGATCCGCGAGGAGTTCGAGAATTGCGTGCTCGCGGAGGAGCTCGGCTTCGACTCGGTCTGGATTACCGAGCATCATTTCTCCGACTATTCGATCTGCACCAACCCGCTGCAGGCGCTCACCTATCTCGCCGGCCGCACGAAAAGGATCCGGCTCGGCACCCAGGTGATCGTCGTGCCCTGGCACGATCCGGTGCGGCTCGCCGAGCAGATCATCCTGCTCGACCATGTCTCGAACGGCCGCACGATCCTCGGCTTCGGCCGCGGCCTCGCCCGGCACGAATTCCAGGGCCTCCGCATCGATCAGTCGCAGGCGCGCGAGCTCTACAACGAGATCCTCTCGCTCGTCATTCCGGCGCTGGAGACCGGCTGGATCGAGGGCGGCGAGATCTTCCAACAGCCGCGCCGCGAGCTGCGGCCCCGGCCGCTCTACACGTTCGAGGGGCGCAAATTCTGCGGCTCCTATTCGGAAAGCTCGCTCGAGGTCGCGGCGCGGCTCGGCTTCGGCCGGATCGTATTGATGCTGCCGCAGCGCGGCGCCGTGCCCGAGCCCGACGATTATGCCGCCGCCTGGCAGCGCGTGCACGGCCCCGGCACCGAGCCGCCGCGGCCCTGCGTCTCCGGCCAGGTCTTCGTCGACGACAGCGCCGACCGCGCGCTCGAGATCGGCTCGCGCCACGTCGCCCACACGATGCGCGCGGCGATCGTCAATTACGAGATGGACAGCGACGTCGTCTCGAAGATCCCCGGCTACGAGGCCTATGCGAAGCGGGTGATCCCGCCCGAGCGGATCGAGGACACGGTCGCGGCCTTCGGCGAGACGGTGATCTCCGGCACGCCGCAGATGGTGGTCGAGCGGATGGAGGAGTTGAAAAGGATCTACGATCCCCAGGCCTTCATGCCGCATTATTATTATGGCGGCATGCCGCAGGACGAGGCGGTACGGAACATGCGGATGTTCGCCGCCAAGGTGATGCCCGAGATCAAGAGCTGGACGGCGACCAGCTCGCTCGACGATGCCTTCCTCAAGGCCAGGGCGGCATGAAGGAGCTCGTCATCGATCCCGCCTGGTTCGCGCCCGAGGCGGTGCGCCCGGAGGTCCTTGCCTTCAACGAAGCGATGCGGGCCAATCCGGGCCCGAGCCTCGCCGAGGTCGGCGTCGAGGCGATGCGCAAGGCCGGCGGGAGGCCGAAGCCGCCTTTGTCGCCCCGCGCCGAGGTCCGTTCCATCCCTGGGCCGAACGGCGCGAAGCTGCCGCTGCGGGTGATCGCGCCAGACAATCCCCGCGGCGCCTATCTGCACTTCCACGGCGGGGGGCTGATCTTCGGCACGGCCGATGCGCAGGATCCGATGCTGGAGGCGATCGCCGAGGCAACCGGGCTTGCCGCAATCAGCGTCGACTATCGGCTGGCGCCGGAGCATCCCTGGCCGGCCGCCTGGGACGATGCCGAGGCGGCGGCGCTCTGGCTGGCGGAGCATGTCGCGGCCGAGTTTGGCGGCGACCGGCTGGCGATCGGCGGCGAGAGCGCCGGCGCCACGTTGGCGGTGCCGACCCTGGTGCGGCTGCGCGACAGGCACGGCTTCACCGGCTTCCACGCCGCCGCCCTCACCTACGGCAATTATGACACCAGCGGGTCGCCCAGCAACAAGCTGAACGGCTCGCCCGGCCTGCTGATCGGCGCCGCCGACGTCGCTTATTGCTCGAGCTGCTACGCTCCCGATCCGGCGACGCGGCGCGATCCCGACATGTCGGCGATCTTCGCCGACGTCTCCGGCCTGCCGCCTGCCTTGTTCACCGTCGGCACGCTCGACGTCTTCCTCGACGACAGCCTGTTCATGGCGACGCGCTGGATCGCCGCGGGCAACGAGGCCGAGCTTGCGGTCTATCCCGGCGCGATGCACGGCTTCACCTTGTTCCCCCATCCGCTCGCCGGCGAGGCGCTGGCGAGGATCGAGGATTTCCTGCGGGTGCGGACCTCCGGCTAGCCCCTCTCCTTCAGGGCAGGGTCGAAATGCCCGAGTCCTAGCACTGCCTCCGTTCGGGCTGAGCTTGTCGAAGCCCTCTCCTTCTTTGCAGCAGAAGAGAAAGAAAGTCCTTCGACAGGCTCAGGACGAACGGTTGGAGCGGTTCGAGCCCATAGGCGATTGCCCTCACCTGAAAGGGAGGGGTGAAGCAGGGTTCACGCCAGAGCGGTCCGCAGCCCCAGCTCCGCCACCAGCAAATTGGCATTGTGGCCGCTCAAGCCGGCGAGCAGCCGCAGCCCCTGCGCCCATTCGTAGAGGCCGGACTCCGCATTGAGGTGGCCGGCGGGGCCGGCGTCGACGAGCTCGCTGCCCCAGGTGGCGGCCATCGCCTGCGAGCGGGCGAAAGGCGCGTGGGGATCGTCGCGGCTGGCGACGAGGATCGAGCGGAACGGCAGGCGCGCTTTCGGCAGCGGGCGGAAGTCGCGGATACGCGGCTCCGCGTCCAGCGCGTCGACGTCCGGCGGCGCCACCAGCAGGGCGCCGCGCACCTTGTCGCGGAACGCCCCGACCCAGCAGAGCGACGCCCACCATGAAGCTGCGAGGCAACCGAGGCTGTGCGCGGCGAGCACGACCGGCCGCGCGCTTTCGCGGACCGCCCGATCGAGCGCCGGCACCCACTCGTGCAGCTGCGGCCGCGCCCAATCGCCGAGTTCGACCCGGCGGAACCGGCCGAGCTGCTCCCAATGGCTCTGCCAATGGCCGCGCGGCGAATCGTCGAGCCCGGGGAGCAGCAGCACGTCGGCGGCCTCCGGGATCTCCGACGCCAGCGCGGCGCGCGCGAAATCGGCTTCCAATGCGATCATCTGCACCTCATGTCTCCTCTGCTGGAGAGCCCTCCGGCGGTCCGGTCGGTGCTGCGGTTGAATTCAGGCCAGGCGGGTCTTTTCGCTCACCTCGATCTGGACGACGCGGCCGTCGTGAATGGAGAGCGCGATCGAGCCGTAGCGGATCCGCGCGAGCTGCTCGCTGACCAGCGCAAGCACCCTTTCGGCCGGCGATCCGGCATCGGCGGCATCGGCAAGCATGAACTTGTCCAGCTTGGGCATCGGCGCGCTCCTGACAAGACTCGAAGGCCCAAACTTAACTCTAGTTCCGGAGTTGACAATGGCCCTGCGCCGAACCGTGCCTCAAACGGGCATGCTTTACCTGGGCGCCGGGAGCGGCGATAAGAAGTGGAACCGAAGGAGCTTGCCATGGCCGCCGCTTTGCCTGGTCTCGCCCTGCTTGCCGAGCTGAGCCTCGCGAGCGCGGCGTGGAGCCAGACGCCGCCGCAGGGCGCGCCGGGTGGCACGCCCGGCGGCCTGGCGCCCCCGGGCGGCCTGACCAGCGGCGTCACCGGCAACACCCCCTCGATGGCCGACCAGGTCGATGCGATAAACCGCCACCTCAACGGCGACCGCCAGGGCGCCGCGCCCAGCGGCCGTCGCGATCGGGCCCGGCCGGCGACAGCGGCCGACGTGGTGGCCGGCGCCGCGGTGATGGATTCGGCGGGGGTCCAGCTTGGCACGATCGAGTCGGTCGATGCGCAGGGGGCGGTGGTGCTCGCGGCGACCGGACGGGCGCGGATCCCGCTCGAGGCGTTCGGCAAGAATTCGCACGGCCTGCTGCTGCAGACGACCAAGGCGCAGTTCGAGGCGAGCGTCGCCCAGGCGAATGCCTCGCCGAGCTGAGTTTCGGCGAGAAGAAGAGGAAGAAGAAGAAGAAGACCCTCATCCCAACCTTCTCCCGCGAGCGGGAGAAGGGGCGCATTGGCGTTTCCTGTTCAACCCTCTCCCGCTCGCGGGAGAGGGCAGGGTGAGGGTCTTCTTCTTTTTGTTCTTTCCCCACTCCCGCCCTGCCCTCACCCTCCTTCTTCCCACAAAGTCGCGCTTGACTCACTCATAACCCGTCAGTTATGAATTCCTGAATGCACGCTCCCTCCGACCTCCTCTTCCGCACCCTCGGCGACCCCACCCGCCGCGCCTTGTTCGAGCGGCTGGCGCGGGGCGGCGATCTCAACGTGCGGGTGCTCACCGAGCATTCGGGCGTGTCACAGCCGGCCGTCTCCAGGCATCTCGGCGTGCTGCGCCGGGCCGGGCTGGTCGAGGCGCGGCCGGCGGGGCGGGAGACCCGCTATCGCGCGCGGCCGCAGGGCCTCGCGCCGTTGCTCGGCTGGATGGAGCTTTACGCCGCCTTCTGGGCGCAGCGTTTCGACGCGCTCGAGGACAGCCTCAAGAGGATGGACCAATGACGGAGAGCGAAACGAGAAGCATCGTCGTCGAGCGCGAGATGCCGCACCCGCCGGAGAAGATCTGGCGCGCGCTCACCACCTCGTCGCTGATCGCCGACTGGCTGATGGTGAACGACTTCGTGCCCAGGGTCGGCCGGCGTTTCCAGTTCCGCGCGCGGCCGGTGCCGGGCTGGTCCGGAGTGACCCATTGCGAGGTGACCGAGGTCGATCCGCCCCACCGCCTCGCTTATTCCTGGGGCGACGGCACCGAATCCGACAGCGGCCTGCGGACCCTCGTCACCTGGACGCTGACCCCGACCGCGGCCGGCACCCTGGTGCGGATGGAGCAGTCCGGCTTCCGGCCCGAGGACGAGGCCGGCTATCGCGGCATGGGCAGCGGCTGGCCGCGCATCCTCGAAGGGCTGGAACAGGTGGCGGGCCGCAGCGAAAGCTGAAGCGCCGGCCGGCCCTTTCCACCTCGCGCCATCCGTGAGATGATGCGGGGCCGGTCGCGGCAAGCTCGCCGTCGGCCGCTCGGCAGGCGGGGGGAGGCATGCCCCAGGTCCACGCCCATGCGCTGACCTTTTATGCGCAGGTCGCCCGCTTCTGCGGCCTGGATCCCTACCGGATGCTTCGGCGCGTCGGGCTCCGCGCCGACGTGCTCACCCATCCCTGGCTGCTGATCCCGATGGAGCCCGCGGCCTGGCTGCTCGAAATCTCCGCGCGCGAGTCGGGCCAGGCCGGCTTCGCCCTGCTCATGGTCCAGGGCCGCGTGCTTTCGGACCTCGGCCCGATGAGCCTGCTGCTGGAGCATGAGGGGACCGCGCGCGACGTGATCAACTCGCTGATCCGCTACCAGGCCCTGCTCGGCGAGCGGCTCGCGGTCGCGATCGACGAGGAAGCGGACACGATTGTCATCCGCACCGAGCTTGCCGCCCCCTTTGCGGGCCCGCAGTC
>JAFAZM010000270.1 GCA_019239785.1 Sphingomonadaceae bacterium | reverse complement strand
GCCGATCGAGACCGCGACGATCTCGCTCGCCACGCCCTTCTCCTTCAGCCGGATCGCCTCCTCGACCGCGATCTCGTCGAACGGGTTCATGCTCATCTTGACGTTGGCGAGGTCGACGCCCGTGCCGTCCGCCTTCACCCGCGGCTTCACGTTGTAGTCGATCACCCGCTTCACGGCGACCAGCAGCTTCATGGCTTCACCTTCTTCCTTCCAACCCTTCCCTCTCCCTTGAGGGGAGAGGGTTGCGCAGCCTTAGCGAGCCTCTTCGGCGAGCTTAGGCGAAGCTGGGTGAGGGTGACAGCGTTTGCGATAACGCTCCTCCGCCTTTGCCCTCACCCTCCCGCCGCTGTGCGGCGGGCCCCTCCCTCTCCCCTGGAGGGAGAGGGAAAAAATTGTCACGCCGCTTCCTTCACCTCCGCGACGATCTTCCTTGCCGCATCGCCGAGATCGTCGGCCGGCACGATCGCGAGGCCGCTGTCGGCGAGGATCGCCTTGCCTTCGGCGACATTGGTGCCTTCCAGCCGCACCACCAGCGGCACCGCAAGCTCGGTCTCCCGCGCCGCGGCGACGATGCCCTCGGCGATGATGTCGCAGCGCATGATCCCGCCGAAGATGTTGACGAGGATACCCTTCACCGCCGGATCGGAGAGGATGATCTTGAACGCCGCGGTCACCTTCTCCTTGGAGGCGCCGCCGCCGACGTCGCAGAAATTGGCCGGGAAGGCGCCGTTCAGCTTGATGATGTCCATCGTCGCCATGGCGAGGCCGGCGCCGTTCACCATGCAGCCGATATTGCCGTCCAGCTTGATGTAGGCGAGGTCGTACTTGGCCGCCTCGCGCTCCATCGGATCCTCCTCGCTCTCGTCGCGCAGCGCCTCGAGGTCCGGATGGCGGAACATGGCATTGGAATCGAAGCCGACCTTGGCGTCGAGCACCAGCAACTGGCCCTGCTCGGTCTCGGCGAGCGGGTTGATCTCGATCTGCGAGGCGTCGGTGCCGAGGAAGGCCTCGTAGAGCTGCTTCGAAACCTTCTGCGCCTGCTTGTTCAGGTCGCCGGTGAGGCCCAGCGCATGCGCCACCGCGCGGCCGTGATGGGGCTGGAAGCCGGTTGCGGGATCGATCGTGAAGCTGTGGATCTTCTCCGGCGTCTCGTGGGCGACGTCCTCGATGCTCATCCCGCCCTCGGTCGAAACGACGAAGGCGATGCGGCCGGTCTTCCGGTCGACGAGCAGGGCCAGATAATATTCCCTGGCGATGTCGGCGCCGTCGGTGACGTAGAGGCGGTTGACCTGCTTGCCGGCCGGCCCGGTCTGCACGGTGACCAGGGTATTGCCGAGCATCTCCTGCGCGGCGGCGCGGACCTCGTCCAGCGAGCGGGCCAGCCGCACGCCGCCCTTGGCATCCGGCCCAAGCTCCTTGAACTTGCCCTTGCCGCGGCCGCCGGCATGGATCTGCGCCTTCACGACATAGAGCGGCCCGGGAAGCTTCTCAGCCGCCGCGACCGCCTCCTCGACGCTCATCGCCGCATGGCCCGCCGGCACCGGCACGCCAAATCTGGCGAGCAGCTCCTTCGCCTGATATTCGTGGATGTTCATGGAGCGCGGCTAAAGCACAGGCTCGGAGACGAATCAAACCTTCCCCGGCGCCCAGCCCGGCGGCGCCAGCGTGAAGCCGGAAAATTCGAAGCCGGGCGAGACGATGCAGGAAACCAGGGCCCAGCCGCGGTCGGCCTCGGCGGCCTGCCAGGCGCCGGGCGGGACGCGGACCTGCGGCCGCTCCCCGGCCAGCATTTCGGCACCGAGCCGGACCGTCTCGACCGGCCCGCCATCGCCCGGCGCGGTGCGCAGCGCGAGCGGGCTGCCGGCGTGGAACAGCCAGAGCTCGGTCGCGTCGACCTTGTGCCAGTGCGAGCTTTGCCCCTGCTCGAGCAGGAACAGGATCGCGGTGGCAGACGCGCGCTCGCCCTCCGCCGCCTCGGCGCGCCAGGTCTCGCGATACCAGCCGCCCTCCGGATGCGGCGCCAGATCGAGCGCCGCGATCAGGGCCTGCGCCTCGTTCAGGCGATGTCCCCCTCGCCGAGCTTCGACGAGACGCGCCAGAGGTCGATGCCGCCGTCGGTCGCGTGCCGGTCGATCTCGGCCAGCTCGTCCGCGCTGAAATCGAGCCGCCGCACCGCCGCGACGCTGTCCTCGAGCTGGGCGATGGTGCGCGCGCCGATCAGCGCCGAGGTCACGCGCGGATCGCGCAGCGTCCAGGCGATCGCCATCTGCGCCAAAGTCTGGCCGCGGCGCTGCGCGATCCCGTTCAGCGCGCGGATCCGTTCGATATTCGCGTCCGTCAGCAGCCGCTCCCCGAGCGAGCCGCCCTTGCCGGCGCGGGCGCCCGCGGGCACGCCGTCCAGATATTTGTCGGTCAGCATCCCCTGCGCCAGCGGCGAGAAGGCGATGCAGCCGACGCCCAGCTCTTCCAGCGTCGCGAGCAATTCGTCCTCGATCCAGCGGTTCAGCATCGAATAGCTTGGCTGGTGGATCAGCAACGGCACGCCTTCGGCCTTGAGGATGGCGTGGGCCTTGCGGGTCAGCTCGGGCGAGTAGGAGGAGATGCCGACATAGAGCGCCGTGCCCTGGCGGTGGAGGTGGGCGAGCGCACCCATCGTCTCCTCGAGTGGCGTCTTCGGATCGACCCGGTGCGAATAGAAGATGTCGACATAATCCAGCCCCATCCGCTTCAGGCTCTGGTCGCAGCTCGCGATCAGATATTTGCGGCTGCCGCCGACGTCGCCATAGGGGCCCGGCCACATGTCCCAGCCGGCCTTGGTCGAGATCACCAGCTCGTCGCGCCGGCCGGCGAAGTCGCTCGCCAGCACCCGGCCGAAATTCTCCTCGGCCGAGCCGTAGGGAGGGCCGTAATTGTTGGCGAGGTCGAAATGGGTGACGCCGAGATCGAAGGCGCGCCGCAGGATCGCCCGGCCGGTCTCGAACACATCCTCGCCGCCGAAATTCTGCCAGAGACCGAGCGAGACCGCCGGCAAATCGAGCCCGCTCCGCCCGCAGCGGCGGTAGGGCATGCGGCCGTCATAACGCTCTGGATCGGCGACATAGGGCTGGGGGAAGGCCATCGGCGTGCGGCTCCTCTCGGGGGCGGCCAGTGGGCGAAGCCGGTCGCGCAGAGCGCCGCCGAGCTGCTCGCCACGCCCAGGATCTCGGTGTCGTGGAGCGCCCGCACCCGGTGCAGGAACTCGCCGACGCCGACCGCCTCCCGCGCCCGCGGCAGGTCGCGCAGCCGCAGCAGCTGGGTCAGCGACAGGCGGTGGGCCATGCGGCGCGCCATGCAGTCCGCGAGCGGCGGCGAGAGACCGGCATCGACCAGCCCCGTCCTCAGCCGCGCCTCCGGCGTCGCGCAGCCGGCGAGCAGGGCCGCGGCGGCGAGGGGGAGGAGGGGCTTGGCGCGCATCGGGCGAAGGCTAGTGACTCTCGCCGCGATCCGCAACGAACCGCGCCAGATGCTCCCCTGAAAGGGGAGAGGGACCATGCGTAGCATGGTGGAGGGGTATCAGCGGCAGAGACGGTCACGGCATCCGAGCGGACTCTCCGATGCTGATACCCCACCACCACCGCCTTCGGCGGCGGTCCCCCTCCCCCTAAGGGGGAGGAATGAGGAGGACCCGGCCCGCCTCAGAACCGCAGCGCGCTCTCCAGCTTCTCGCTCGGGATCGGCTCGGTCAGGAACATGCCGGCGCGGCCGTTCTCGTTCCAGCGCACGACGCCGCGATATTCCTCGCCGGTCTCGAAATGGAGCTTGGTCGCCATGCCGGGATAGAAGCAGCCGTCATGGCTGAAGCCGGCGCCGTGCTGCGAGATGTCGCTGAGCCGCACCGTGTGCAGGCCGCGGTCGCAATAAGCGAGCGCGCGCGTGTCGACCGGGAGCCGCAGCGGCCGGTGGCCGGGCGCCCTCTGCTCCTCGCCGAGCGTCTCGAGCAGGGCGGCGCAATCGATCGGTTCGTCGAAGGCGACGCCGCAGCGCTCGCCGTCCCACCAGATCGCCGTCGCCGCCAAAGTGACTTTGTCCGACAGCATCAGGGTGAGCTTCTCGCCCTTCTGCACCGGCACCCAGGTGAGCAGCATCATCCCTTCGTCGGAGATGTTGCGGACCCGCCAGAGCCCGACGTCGTGCGCCCGCCGCACCTGGGCGACGCGGAAGATGGTCCGGTAGCGCGTCGCGCCGCGCCGCTCGACCTCCTCGCGCGATGGCTGCCGGAAGATCTCAGGCCGCAACGCCTGCACGACTGAACTCATGATACCCGCTCCTGCACTAGGCCGACTGGCCGGGGGTAAACCAATGGTTCAGCACATTGTTCCAGTAACGGAAAGAATATCTCGAAGTTTTATTGCACCTTAAGCAAATCTTAGCTCTAATCTATTGAATTTCCCCAAGTTAACCATGGTTGGTAATACTTTCATTAACTATATTATCTTGTGCCGTCCGCGACGACGATCTGGACCTGGGTGGCGCCGCCGGCCTGGGTGGCGACGACGTTGACCGCCTGGCCTTCGCCCTTGCGGGCGGTGAGGGTGGCGGTTGCGCCCATGTTCATCTGGTTGACGATCTGATAGCCGGCGCCGCCCGCCGCGCGGACGTAGAAGTCGATCACCTGCGCCGGCGAATCGTGGGTGCCGAAGCTGACGACATGGCCCTGGCCCTGCGCCGAGGCCCCGCTGACGTCCATGCTCTGGCCGGCCTCGGCGTTCGGGTAGGCGGGAATGCCCTCGGGCAAAGCGGCGGTGCCGGTGCCGGTGTGGATCTGCGCAACGCCGTTCGGCGTCGAGATGGTGATGTCGCCCGGTGTCGCCCGCACGTTGACGTTGCCGGCCTGAGTCTCCGTGCCGCCGCCACGCCCGCAGCCCGCGAGTGCAAGCAGGCCCGCGCCGATGATGATCGCCCGGTATCGCATATCGTCCCTCCCCGCTTCGTCGGGCGGATGATGACCGCTTGACGCCAAAGTGCAAGCGTCGCGGCGGGCCCGCTGGGCCGAATCTTAACCGGCGGCTCCTATGCGGGCCGCATGCGGGATGCGCTAGACCCGAGCCGGGTGACGGCGTTCGGACCGGGCCACTGGTTCATGCTGGCTTGGTCTGGGCGGTGATGCTGGCGATGCTGTTCGCCGCCGGTATGCAGCTCGCCGGGAAGATGGGCTAGGCATTGCCGGCCAGGTCGGCGCGTGGCCGATCTCCCGTTTCCTGGAGGGTGAGGCCGTCACTGGTTCTTTCACCGCCACAACCGTTCGGGCTGAGCCTGTCGAAGCCCATTCCTTCTTGCGGCGGAAAGAAAGGGAAGTCCTTCGACAGGCTCAGGACGAACGGTCGGAATTGCTGGCGGGGAAGTCTCTAAACCCTCAACATCGCGCCGCTTTCTACCCCCAGCGCCTTGCCTTCGCCGCAATCGCGGGCGAAGCTTGTCAACGGTCGACGCGGAGTTGCTCATGCCTCTGGCCTTGCTGCTTGCGCTTCAGGCCGCTGCTCCGGCGGCGCCTCCCCCGGCCGCCGCGGCCGGCATCGTCGACAGCGATTTCGATCTCGCCCGCTTCCAGCCGCCGTCGCTCGGCCTCCCCGGCCGCGGCTGCGCCCGCGCCGATCCGTCGGCGATCATCGTCTGCGGCCGGCGCAGCGCCGGCGCCTATCCGCTGGCGGAGATGGCGCTGATCTTCGAGCCGCGGCACATGGTCGCGCAGACCCGGCTCGGCGGTAATTTCATCGGCGACGTCCATGTCGAAAGCGTGCCGATGGACCGCGGCCAGGTCAGTAACCGGGTGATGGTCGGCGTTCGGCTGCCCTTCTGACCCCGAGGCGATGCGCAAAAAAGTGGGCGCCCGACCGGGGCGCCCAGGGGAAGGTGGTTGCCTGAGGGCTGACGCCCGAAGGCTCAGTGGTGGTTGCCGGACGTCCGGTTGCTGGATTCCATCCGGTCGGCCCTGTTGTCGGCGGCATTGCGGACCGCGTCGGCGCGATTCTCGGCCGCATTCTGGATCGCGGTGGCCTGGTTCTGGAGGTTGGACGCGGTGTTGTCGGCGGCCGCCTCGATATTGTCGGCGGCGTTGTCGGCGGCGGCCCGGACATTGTCGGCGGCCTTGTCCGCGGGCGACTTGCTGCAGGCGCCGAGGGCGATCAGGCCCGCAATGGCGAGCATCGAAGCCACTTTCCTCATATTCTCATTCCCCTTGTTACGTCGCGAAAAGGAGCGCCCGGGCAAGCCCGAACGCTCCGGAAGACCGGGAGACCACCCAGCGTCCAACGTGGCATAATGCATGTTAGGCGGAATGGTTCCGGCGGCGGAGCGATTCCCGGCGCGCTCCGCGGAAGGGGAATGGGCGGGTCGGCGCGCCGCGCAGAAGGCGCTCCGCTCGCAAGGAAATGCTGCACTGCAACAATTTGCTCCTCGCTTCGTTGGATCCTCGCGCTGCCCGTTCCGGAGCTGCGCATCGGGAGGGAAATCCATGCCTGCGATACGACCCGGACTGCGCGTCCGCACCAGCCGCAAGGGCGCGAGCGCCTTCGCTCCGACCGGAGCGATCGAGGACCGGCTGGCGGAGCTGCCCGCGATCGCACCCAATCCGGGGAATCTCCGCGGCCTTCACTACGTGCCCGAGGGCCTTGCCGGGCCGGCGCCGCTGGTCGTGGTGCTGCACGGCTGCACCCAGAATGCCGCGGTGTACGACCACGGCTCCGGCTGGTCGCGGCTGGCCGACCGGCACGGCTTCATGCTGCTGTTCCCCGAGCAGCAGCGGGCCAACAATCCGATGCTCTGCTTCAACTGGTTCTCGGGCAACGACAACCAGCGCGGCATGGGCGAGGCCGCCTCGATCGCGGCGATGATCGCGGCGATGCGCAAGTCGTACGACGTCGATCCGCAGCGGATCTTCGTCACCGGCCTCTCCGCCGGCGGCGCGATGACATCGGTGATGCTTGCCACCTATCCGGAGCTGTTCGCGGCCGGCGCGATCATCGCCGGCGTCGCTTATGGCTGCGCATCGGACGTCGCCGGGGCGTTCGATTGCATGGGCGGGCGGGAGCAGGGCAATGCCGGCGCCCTCGCCATGAAGGTGCGCCGCGCCTCGCCGCACAAGGGGGCATGGCCGCGCGTCCAGATCTGGCAGGGCAGCGCCGATCATGTGGTCGTGCCGAGCAATGCCGACGCGATCGCGCTGCAATGGGCGCATCTGCATGGGCTTGGCGCCAAGCCCGACCGCACCGATCTCGTCGCCTCCTATCCCCGCCGGACCTGGCTCGGCGCTGACGGGGCCCCGCTGATCGAGCAATATGTGATCACCGGCATGGCCCACGGCATCCCCCTCGATCCGGGCACCGGCGAGGGCGAATCGGGCATTGCGGGCGCGCATATGCTCGATGTCGGCCTCAGCTCGACCGACCGCATCGCGGCCTTCTTCGGCATCTCGCCGGAGCCGGCCGGGGAGCTCGCGCCGCCTGCCGGCCGTGCCGCGAAGCCGGCCGCCTCGCGGCCGCGCGCCAGGGCGCGGCGGGAGCCGGCAGGCGGCGTGCAGGCGGCGATCGAAAAGGCGTTGAAGGCGGCGGGGCTCATGCGCTGAGCGCATCCGCGCCGATCGCTTTGACGCTCCGGCAGCGCGCCTCTAGGCTCCGCGCGTCCTGCCGGGAGAGTGACATGCGCCTCGCCTCCAGCCTCGCCGCTTTCGTCCTTGCGATCGCCGTCCCCGCGGGGGCCGAGCCGCCAACGCCGGCTCCGGGGACAATTGCGCCGGTCTCCGCCGCGCAGGCCGCGCTCGGCCGGCATCTGGCGGAGCTCGGCGACCTCAACGCGATCCTCGGCTTCGCCGGCCATGCCGAGATCGAGCGGGCGGCGACAACCACGCCGGGCCTCACCGACGCCGAGCGTGCCCGGCTGCGCCAGGTCGGCGAGCGCGTCGTGGGGGCGCAGCGGGCGCGGATCCTGGACGTCGCCGGCAATGTCTACGCCCGCCGTTTCACCGCGCCCCAGCTCCGCGCGATGATCGCCTTCCTCGAAAGCCCGCCCGGCCGGGCCTATGTCGGCGCGCTGCCGCAGCTGCTGCCGCAGGTCGCCGCGGCGATGGAGGGCGTGGACCTGGGCCGCGACGTGCGGGCGGCCTTCTGCCGGGAGACCGGGAAGCTCTGCGAGACGCATTGAGGAGGGGCCAGGCTCCACCAACGCTGGCGCCCCTTTTTGCCTTCTCCCCCAGCCCCTCCCCCAAGGCAGGGCAATTGCGTATGGAGTTTTCCCGGGTTTCCCCCCGTTCGGCTGAGCTTGTCGAAGCCCTTCCCTTCCTTGCAGCCGAAAGAAAGAAAGCCCTTCGACAGGCTCAGGACGAACGGGTCTTGGGTCTCAAAACCATAGGCGATTCCCCTGCCCCCCAAGGGGCCCTTCAATACCCCTTCGCCCGACGTCAGCGCCC
>JAFAZM010000335.1 GCA_019239785.1 Sphingomonadaceae bacterium | reverse complement strand
AGTTGGGGTCGCCGAACAGCTCGTTCAGCGTCCGGTCGCGCTTCATGTAGAGGCCGATATCATATTCGTCGGTCATGCCGATGCCGCCGTGCATCTGGACGCCTTCCTGCACCGCGAGCGTCGCCGCGCGGCCGGCCTTGGCCTTGGCGACCGAGACCATCGTCTCGGCGTCCGGGTTTTGCTCGTCCAGCAATTGCTGGGCCTTCATCGTCGCGGCGCGGGCGATCTCGAGCTCGGAATAAAGATGCGCGGCGCGGAATTGCAGCACCTGGAACTCGCCGATCAGGCGGCCGAACTGCTTGCGCTGCTTGAGATAATCGACCGTCATCTCCATCGACGCGGTGCCCACGCCGACCAGCTCCGCGGCCGCGCCGGTCCGCCCCGCGTTGAGCGCCCGCGCAAGCACGGCGGCACCGCCGCCGACCTCGCCGACCACCGCATCGGCATCGACCTCGACCGCGTCTAAGGTCAGCCGCGCGCCGATGCTGGAATCCGCCAGGCGGACGCCCTCGATCTCCAGGCCATGGGCGTCCTTCTCGACCGCGAAGACGGTCGGGCCCTCGTCCGCGACCGCGGCGACCAGGATCACGTCGGCCGAAGCACCCTGGACGACGAACTGCTTGCGCCCGCTGAGCGCGAAGCCGTTGCCCGAACGCTCCGCCCGCATCGCGACCGCGTCCGGCCGGTGCTTGGGCCCTTCGTCGATCGCCAGCGCCGCGACCGTGTCGCCGGCGAGGATACCCGGGAACCAGCGTTCGCCAAGTACCGTGCCTTTCACCGCCTCGACGAACGCGACCGCGCTGACCAGGAATGGCGACGGCGTGAGGTTGCGGCCGATCTCCTCGAGCACGATCCCGGCCTCGACATGGCCGAGCCCGAGCCCGCCCTGATCCTCGCCGATCAATATGCCGTTGAAGCCCAATTCGGCGAACTGCTTCCACAGGCCATGGCCGAAGCCGTCCTTGCAGCCCTTGTCGCGCCAGTGGCGGAGCTGTTTCGCGATCGCGCCTTCCTCGGCCATGAAGCTCCGCGCCGTCTCGCGCAGCATCGCCTGGTCGTCGGTGAGATAGAGCGGCATCTCGTTTCCTTATCGTCACCCGGCGAAGGCCGGGCCCCAGCTGGGTTCCTGCTTGCGCAGGAACAGGAATTCACCCACCCGGCAGCTCCAGGATCCGCTTGGCTATGATGCCGAGCTGGATCTCGCTGGTGCCGCCCTCGATCGAATTGGCCTTGGTGCGCAGCCATTCGCGCGCCGCCTTGCCCTTCTTCGAGCGTTCGCTTTCCCATTCGAGCGCGTTCGAGCCGCCCGCAGCCATGACCAGCTCGTGCCGCGCCTTGTTGAGCTCGGTGCCGGCATATTTCATCATCGAGGGCTGGGCCGGATGGGCGCGGCCGGCCTTCAACTCGTCGATGAAGCGCTCGGACATCGCCCGGAAGGCCATCGCGTCGACGTCGAAGCGGGCGACGTCGGCCCGCAGCAAGGGATCGTCCGCGAGCGCATCCGCAAGCGCGGCGCCGAGCGAATCGGTCTGGCCGCCAAGGCCCATGCCGCTGATCATCTCGCGCTCGTGGCCGAGCAGATATTTGGCGACGTCCCAACCCTTGTTGACCTCGCCGACGACCTGGTCCTTCGGCACCTCGACGTCGTCGAAGAAGGTCTCGCAGAAGGGCGAGTAGCCGGAGATCAGGAGGATCGGCTTGGTCGAGACGCCCGGGCTCGCCATGTCGAACAGCAGGAAGCTGATCCCCTGATGCTTGGGCGCCTGCGGATCGGTGCGGACCAGGCAGAAGATCCAGTCGGCCTTATCGGCATAGGAGGTCCAGACCTTCTGGCCGTTGACCAGCCAATGATCCCCCTTGTCCTCGCACTTGGTCTGCAGCGAGGCGAGGTCGGAGCCGGCGCCCGGCTCGGAATAACCCTGGCACCAGCGGATCTCGCCGCGGGCGATCTGCGGCAGATAATGCCGCTTCTGCGCCTCGGTGCCGTATTGCAGCAAGGCCGGGCGGAGCATCGAGATGCCGAAGCTCATCAAAGGGTTGCGCGCGCCGATCCGCGCCATTTCCTGCTTCAATATCTTGGTCTCGG
>JAFAZM010000333.1 GCA_019239785.1 Sphingomonadaceae bacterium | reverse complement strand
TGGCCGGAGACGCCGGTGCGGATCCGGATATGGCGCATGATCACGTCGTGGCCGTGGACGTCGATGCCGCCGCGGATGATGGTGATCCCGGGCGAGGGCGCGGTCTGGCCGGCGATGGTGAGATAAGGCTCGGTGATGGAGAGCGTGGTGAGGCCGAGGTCGATCACGCCGCCGACCTCGAACACGACGATCCGCGGCCCGCGCGATTCGACCGCGGCGCGGAAGGAGCCCGGCCCGTCCGCATCGAGGTTGGTCACCCGGATGATCCGGCCGCCGCGCCCGCCCTGGGTCTGCGCGCCCCAGCCGGCGGCGCCGGGGAAGGCCTCGGCCGAGGCGGCCGCCGAGCTCGCCATGAGCAGCAGCGAAATCGCGAAACGGAACAGGGACATGGCAAGCCTCCCAAAGCCGGTCTTGACAGGAGTGTGGCAATTGCTCCAAACCTTATGACACCGGTTACTCTAAACGGAAACCGGAAAAGGCGATCGCGGTCAACGCGGCATTCGGGGAGAGGGAGAAGGGGGTCCCGATCGGGCCGTTTCGATCCTCCAAGCGGATGTGCATGAAAGTGCGCGCGCCTTTTTCGGCCCGGCATAGACACCGGTGTCAAAGAGGGGGAGCGCCGGCAATGCGCTCAGGTTCGGAAGGACGGAACATGATTTCGAAACTGGACATTCGCCAACCCACGCGCATCCTCCCACGCCTGCTCGGGGCCGCTTCGGTGCTCGCCATCGCCGCCGCGCCAGCCCCGGCCCGGGCCGAGACCCAGCCGGCGGCGGACGCCGCGGCTGCCGCGACCGCGGCGACGCAGCCCGCGGCGGCCCAGCCGGCCGACGCCGCGCAGCCGGCGGCCCAGCCCGGCGCGACCGCCGACCAGACGGCCGAACCCGACATCGTCGTCACCGGCTTCCGCGCCTCGCTGAACGCGGCGCTCAACCTGAAGCGGGAATCGGTTTCTTCGGTCGACGCGATCGTCGCCGAGGACATCGCCCGCTTCCCCGACCAGAACCTGGCCGAGGCGCTGCAGCGCATTCCCGGCATCGCCATCCAGCGCGACGCCGGCGAAGGCCGCGCGATCACCGTGCGCGGCCTCAGCGCGCAATTCACCCGGGTCCGGATCAACAACATGGAGGCGATCACCACCTCCAGCGACGGCGCCGCCGCGAACCGCGACCGCCAGTTCGACTTCAACGTCTTCGCCTCGGAGCTGTTCACATCGGTCGTGGTGCACAAGACCGCCGAAGCCTCCCTCGACGAAGGCTCGCTCGGCGCGGTCGTCGACCTCAACACCGGCAATCCGCGCGGCAACCATCCCGGCTTCACCTTCGCCGTCTCGGCACAGGGCGCGTACAACGATCTCAGCAACAATGTCGCGCCGCGCGTCGCCGGCCTGATCGGCTACCGCAACCCGGAGGGGACGGTCGCGGCCTCGATCTCCGCCGCTTATTCGCACACCGACACGCTCGAGCTCGGCAACAATACGGTGCGCTGGGCGCAGGCGCGGTTCGATTCCGTGAACGGCACCCCCTGCTTCTTCACGACCGCCGCCAGCAACACGCCGGCTCCGAACAGCGGCGGCGTCTACCGGTCGAGCGCGGCCTGCGACCAGGCCGCTTTGGCCTTCCACCCGCGCATCCCGCGCTACGGCTCGGTCCGCCACGACCGCGAGCGGCTCGGCCTCACCGGCAGCATCCAGCTCGAGCCGAATCCGAGCACCCACCTCTCGATCGACGGCCTCTATTCGCGCTTCACCGACATTCGCGAGGAGAAATGGGGCGAGGTGCTGCTGCGCAGCAACGAGCGCTCGATCGACTTGGTGAACTTCACCGTCGATGCGAACAACACGATGACGACCGCCACGCTCAACGACGCCTGGGTGCGGACCGAGCATTTCTACCGGCGCGAGCGGACCACCTTCTACCAGCTCGGCGGTTCCTGGGACCAGGACGTCGCCGACAATTTCCGCTTCACCCTGCTCGGCGGCTTCTCCAAGTCCGATGCCGACGTGCCGCGGGAAACGACGATCATCTTCGACGATCGCGACGCCCAGAACTACCAGTTCGACTATACCGACTCGCGCTATCCGCGGCTGACCTTCGGCACCAGCGTCACCACGCCGGGCAATTTCCAGCTCGCCGAGATCCGCGACCGGCCGAATAACGTCACCAACACCTTCCAGACCGCGCAGCTGCGCACCGAGGCCGACATTTCGAGCAACGTGAAGATGCTCGTCGGCGGCGTCTACCGGCGCTACCATTTCCAGGCGACCGGCTTCCTGCGCGACACCGCGGTCTGCGGCAATGGCGGCACCGACCTCGTGCTCGGCACGCTCACCTGCTCGCCGAGCTCCCTGTTCGGACCGACCGCGGTCTACGGCTTCCCGGTCACCTCGGCCCTGGCCGAAACCTTCCATATGGGCCGGGCCGGCCAGCCTTCGGGCAACACCAACGACTGGGTGGTCGCAAATCTCGATGCAGCCACCGCCTTCACCCACCTCTACGGCCGGCCGCTGCTGCTCGATGTCGGCAACAACCGTTCCGTCACCGAGGCGGTCTGGGGCGCCTATGGCCAGCTCGACGCGCACGGGACGATCGGCAGCGTCCGCTACGCCTTCAACGCCGGCGTGCGCTGGGTGCGCACCAACCAGAGCTCGACCGGCATCAACTCCAACGTCGTGGTCAGCGTCGACCGCCGCTATGACGACGTCCTGCCCGCGGCGAACCTGGTCATCTATCCGAGCGACAACATCATCCTGCGGGCCGCGGTGGCGAAGGTGATCACCAGGCCGTCGCTCGGCAATCTGACGCCGGGCGGCTCGGCCGACGGCTTCAACCTCCGGGTCAGCTACGGCAATCCGTTCCTCAACCCGTTCCGGGCCTGGGCCTACGATCTCGGCTTCGAATATTATTTCGCGCCGCAGTCGATCTTCTCGGTCGCCCTGTTCCGCAAGGAGATTTCCTCCTTCCCGGTCGCCCAGAACACGACCGGCAGCTTCGATTCGACCGGCCTGCCGGTGTCGGTGCTCGTCGCCTCCTCGCCGGCCGCGCTCAACCCGGCGATCCGCGCGCAGAACAACTGGACCATCACCACCGTGATCAACGGCACCGGCGCCACGCTGAACGGCGTCGAGGTCGCGGTCCAGGCGCCGTTCAAGTTCCTGCCCGGCTTCTGGTCCAATTTCGGCGGCATCCTCAACGGCACCTATGTCGATTCCAGCGCGACCTATCTGGTCAGCGGCCCCGCGATCACCCCGGGCGGCGCGCTCGTCTCCACGACCCGCCAGGGCACCTTGTTCGGGCTTTCGAAATGGGCCGCGAACGGCACGCTTTATTATGACGACGGGACGTTCAGCGCCCGCGTCTCGGTCAGCTATCGCAGCCGCTATGCGGATGCGAACAGCGGCACCGGCAACGTCTTCGAAGGCTATAATAGGGCGATCAACGTCGATGCCGCGATCCGCTACCAGATCAACCGCCAGATCGAGGTGTCGCTCGAAGGGATCAACCTCACCGACGCCTATCGCGACCGCTTCACCGACATCGACGCCAACCGCATCTACGAGAACGACCATTTCGGCCGCACGATCACGCTCGGCGCGCGCTTCCGGCTCTGACCCGGACGCGTTCCTCCCTATGGCCGGGCGCGTGCGAAGGGGGCGTGCGTCCGGCCGCTTTCTTGAAACTCCCCTCCCAGTGGGGAGGGGCTGGGGGAGCGGGTTCGGCGGCCCTGGCTGCTTCCAACGCCCGACACCCCCTCCCAACCCTCCCTCAAGGGAGGGCTCTATAACCAACGAGTCGAACCCGAGCCTGAGACACTGAGGAAATGGACCGGCGGACCAGCCTGAAGACGATCGCCGGCGCCGGCCTGGCGGCGCTCGCGCCCTTTCCGCTGCTCGGCCAGGGCTCGCGCGCCGCCTCGTCGCTCGATCCTTATGCGGCGATGCGCTGGGGGCGCGGCCATGAAGGGCAGCGCCGCGCCGATCTCGGCAACGGGACCTATCTCAACCCGATCTTCGCCGGCGACCATCCCGATCCGTCGCTGCTGCGCGACGGCGAGGATTATTACGTCACCTTCTCGAGCTTCGACGCCTATCCGGGCCTGGTCATCTGGCACAGCCGCGACCTGGTGAACTGGCGGCCGGTCACCGCGGCTTTGCGCACGCCGATCGGCTCGGTCTGGGCGCCCGAGCTGGTCAAGCACGAGGGCCGCTATTTCCTCTACATCCCGGCCCGCTTCCCCGAGCGGCGCTCGATCTGGGTGATCCATGCCGACCGGATCGAGGGCCCCTGGTCCGAGCCGGTCGACCTGCACCTGCCCGACCATATCGATCCCGGCCACGCGGTCGGCGAGGACGGCGAGCGCTATCTCTTCCTCTCCGGCGGCGACCGGGTGAAGCTCCGCCGCGACGGCCTCGCCACGATGGGCGCGCCCGAACATGTCTACGATCCCTGGCATTATCCGGAGGACTGGACGGTCGAGGGCTTCTCGCCGGAAGGGCCGAAGGTGGTCCGCCGCGGCGGCTGGTTCTACCTGGTCACCGCCGTGGGCGGCACCGCCGGGCCGCCGACCGGCCATATGGTGATCATGGCCCGCTCGCGCTCGATCCACGGGCCGTGGCAGAACGACCCGCGCAATCCAGTGATCCGCACCCGCTCCGAGCGCGAGAAATGGTGGTCGCGCGGCCACGCTACCCTGTTCGAAGGACCGGGCGGGCGCTGGCAGATGATCTATCACGGCTATGAGAACGGCTATTGGACGCTGGGCCGCCAGACCCTGCTCGAGCCGGTCGCCTGGACCAACGAGGGCTGGATCCGCCCGCTCGGCGGCGACCTCTCGCATCCGATCCGCAAGCCGCTCCAGCTCGGCCCGCAGCCGCACGGCGCGCCGCTCAGCGACGATTTCACCGCGAATCGCTTCGGCACTCAATGGGCCTTCTACGATCCGGCGTCGGACGAGACGGCGCGGCTGCGCTACGACAGTGGCGCACTGCGCGTGCGGGGGAAGGGAACCAGCCCGGGCGACTGCTCCCCGATCACCTGCATCTGCGGCGACCAGAGCTATCGGATCGAATGCGATATCGAGGTGAGCGGCGGCGCGGAGGCGGGGCTGCTGCTCTTCTACAATCGCCGGCTCTATGCCGGGCTCGGCTTCGGCCCGCACGGCCTGGTCATGCACCGCTACGGCCTGCAGCGTCCGCGTCGCGGTCCGGCCGTCGCCCGGCTGCGGCTCCGGCTCGCCAACCTCCGCAACATCCTCACCATCCACACCAGCGCCGACCAGGGCGCGACCTGGCAGAAGTTCGACGTCCAGATGGAGGTCTCCGCCTACCACCACAATGTCGCCGGCGACTTCCTGAGCCTCAGGCCGGCGCTCTACGCCGCGGGCGACGGCGAGGCGCGCTTCCGCGACTTCCGCTATGAGGCACTGCCATGATCGACCGGCGACGCCTGCTGCTCGGGACGCTCGCGGCGGGCCTAGCCGCGCGGGCCGCCGCCGCGCCGCCGCCCGGGCCGCCGCTGCCCGAGCCGGACGAATGGCTCGACCTCTGGCCGGGCGAAGCGCCCGGAATGCCGGACCCGCCGCCGGCCGAGGAGGTGCGCGAGCGCAGCACCGATCCCAGCTTCAACGACCGCGCGATCTTCCACGTCCACCGTCCCCGCCTCGCAATCTTCCGGCCCGCGCTCGCGATCGGCGGCGCGGTCCTGCTCACCCCCGGTGGCGCCTATGCGCGGGTGGTGATGGACAAGGAGGGGTTCGAGACGGCGCGCTGGCTCGCGCGCCGCGGCGTCACCGCCTTCGTCCTCTTCTACCGGCTCGCCATGGATCATTGGACCTCGGGCGCCGACACCCCGATCGCCGATGCGCACCGCGCGATGCGCCTGGTCCGCGCGCGCATGCCGGGCGCGAAGGTCGCGTTGCTCGGCTTCTCCGCGGGCGGCCATGTCGCCGCCGATCTTGTCGCCCGATTCGAGGCCGACGCGCGCCCGGATGCCGCCGGCCTGCTCTACCCCGTGATCGCGATGAGCGGCCCCGCCGCCCATGCCGAGTCCCGGCTCAACCTGCTCGGCCCGAACCCCTCGGCCGAAGACGAGCGCATCCACGACCCATCGCGCAACGTCCGCGCCGACTCCCCGCCCTGCTTTCTCGTCCATGCCGAGGACGACCCCGTGATTCCGGTCGCCAACACCCTGCTGATGCGCGAGGCGCTCCGCGCGCGCGGCGTCCAGACCGAGACCCACCTTTTTCCAACCGGGGGCCATGGCTTCGGAATCAGGCTCGCTTCAGGCCACTCGGTCGAGATCTGGCCGGACCTTTTCTTCGCCTGGGGCCGCAGACAGGGACTCTGGGCATGATCCTCCGCCTACTCGCCTTGCTGGCTCTGCTTCTTCCTGCCGCTGCCGGTGCACAGAGCCGCCCCGAGATCGCGCGCACCATGCGCCGCGCCACCCAATTCATGGTCGAGCATGTCGCCGTCCATGGCGGCTATGTCTGGTCCTATCTGCCGGACATGTCGCGGCGCTGGGGGGAGATGGAGGCGAGGCCGTCGATGGTCTGGGTGCAGCCGCCCGGCACCGCGACCATGGGCCACCTCTTCCTCGATGCCTGGCACGCCACCGGCGATCCTTATTATTACCGCGCCGCCGCTGCGGCCGCCGACGCCCTGATCCGCGGCCAGCATCGCAGCGGCGGCTGGAATTACTTCATCGATTTCGCCGGGCCGCGGGACGCGCAGGACTGGTATGCGACAATCGGCCGCAATGCCTGGCGGCTGGAGGAATTCCAGCATTATACCGACAATGCGACCTTCGACGATGCCGGCAGCTCGGAATCGATGCAGCTGCTGCTGCGCATGTATCTGGAGCGGCGCGAGGCGAAATATAGGGCGCCGCTGGAGCGGGCGATCCAGTTCGTG
>JAFAZM010000286.1 GCA_019239785.1 Sphingomonadaceae bacterium | reverse complement strand
CGACGAGGAGGAAGCCCTTGGCCCGCGCGATCGCGGCATAGGCCCTGAACGCATCGGGCGTGACGAACTCCTCGACCGTCGCGTGGCGCGGGGTCGGCTGGAGATATTGGCCCATGGTGAGGAAATCGACGTCCGCGGAGCGCATGTCGTCCATCACCTGGTGGACCTCCAGCCTCTGCTCGCCGAGTCCGACCATGATCCCGGACTTGGTGAAGATCGAGGGATCGTGCCGCTTCACGCTCTCCAGCAGCCGCAGCGAGGCATAATAACGCGCGCCCGGCCGGATGGTCGGATAGAGCCGCGGCACCGTCTCCAGATTGTGATTGTAGACATCGGGCCGTGCCTCGATGATCCGCTCGACCGCCGCCTGCGCCTTGTTGCGGAAATCGGGGGTGAGGATTTCGATCGTGGTCGCTGGCGTGTTCCGCCGGAGCGCCTCGATCACCTTGACGAACTGGCCGGCACCGCCGTCGGACAAATCGTCGCGGTCGACCGAGGTGACCACGATGTGGGTGAGGCCAAGCTCCGCCGCGGCGACCGCGACATGCTCGGGCTCGAGCGGATCGACCGCGCGCGGCATGCCGGTCTTGACGTTGCAGAAGGCGCAGGCCCGGGTGCAGGTGTCGCCCAGGATCATCACCGTCGCGTGCTTCTTGGTCCAGCACTCGCCGATATTTGGGCAGGCCGCCTCCTCGCAGACCGTGGCGAGGTTCAGCCGGCGCATCAGCTTGCGCGTTTCCGCATAGCCGGCGCTGACCGGCGCCTTCACCCGGATCCAGTCGGGCTTGCGCATGCGGGGCGCGGCGATGGGATCGGCTTCGCTCATGGCGCGCAGATAGCGATGGAGCGCGCCACTTGCCACCCCTCCCCTTCCCCGCCTAACGGCGCCCCATGTCCGGATTCAACGCGTTGCTCGACGGCTATCGCCGCTTCCGCAGCCAGGGCTGGGGCGCGCAGCGCCAGCGCTGGGCCGAATTGGCCGAGGGCCAGAGCCCCAAGGCGATGGTGATCGCCTGCTCCGACAGCCGGGTCGATCCGAGCCTGATCTTCGACGCGCGGCCCGGCGAGATCTTCGTCGTGCGCAACGTCGCCAACCTCGTTCCGCCCTTCGAGCCCGACAATCATTATCACGGCGTCTCCGCGGCGCTCGAATTCGCGGTCACCCAGCTCGAGATCGAGGAACTGGTGGTGATGGGCCATGGCTTCTGCGGCGGCTGCGCGGCGGCCCTGACCGGCCAGTTCGAGAATGCGGAGCATGGCGAAGGCCATTTCATTGCGCACTGGATCGACATGCTCAGCGACGCGCGTGGGCCGATCGTGGCGCGCCATCCTGAGCTCGGCCGCGAGGCCTTCTTCGAGATGGAGCTGGAAGGGGTGCGCATCTCGCTCAGGAACCTGCGCAGCTTCCCCTGGGTGCGGGAGCGCGAGGAGGCCGGCCGGCTGAAGCTGCGCGGCGCCTGGTTCGCGGTCGCGGAGGGCGTGCTTCACGTCTACGACGAGGCGAAAGGAACGTTCGCGCCGGTCTGAGCGTCTCCGTCACCCCGGCGAAGGCCGGGGTCTCGTGACAAGAAGTCTCAGCGGGTCTCCACGAGATCCCGGACAGTTTATCCTGAGCGACGTCGCAGGCGGCGTCGAAGGGCCGGGATGACAAGAAGTCAGCGCACCCGCCGCGCGGTGATGATCCGCACCCGCGGGTCGAGCATCTGGCCGCGCATCACCCCCTCCCCTTCGGTCGCGGAGGTCGGCGCGTTGAGGATGCGGTGGACCACATCCATCCCTTCGACGACATGGCCGAACACGGCATAGCCGAGCCCGTCGCCGGCCGAGCCCGGCCCTGCGTCGAGATAATGCTGCGGGCCGACCATGATCGTGAAGTCGGACCGTGCGGTGCCCACCGCGAGCCGCGGCGCGGAGAGCGCGCCGTCGTCATGGCTGAGCCCGGTCTGCGAGGTCGGCTCGTGCGCGATCGGCGGGAAAAGCAACGCCCCATTGCGCACCCCGCCCTGGATCAGCCCGGCATCGGGCGCGGTGTGCATCGCGCGGTAGAATTCCTGCCCGTCGAGCCGGTGGGTATCGACATAATGGAGGAAATTGGCCGCGGTGATCGGCGCGCGCTGGGTCTCGATCGCGGCGAGGATGTCGCCCGCGCTGGTGTGGAGCAGGACGTGGACGGTCGCGGGCGCGGACCCCGGCGGCTGGGCGGCGAGCGGCGCCCCGACAAGAGCCAAGGCGAGCAAGGCAAACAGACGAGCAATCATGCGGGCACTCCGGGCTGAGGCTCATCGGCGCCGACGCTGCGCCTG
>JAFAZM010000271.1 GCA_019239785.1 Sphingomonadaceae bacterium | reverse complement strand
ATCACGATGTCGCTCATCTTTGCCTCCTCAGGCGTAACGGTCCGAGCGCGAGCGGGCCGGCCGATCGGGCGAATCTTCGCCCGCGGCCGCGTCGCGCGCGGTCCGGATCAATGGGGTTGGAATGTTCTCGCCTTGGCGGCGGGGATCGCCCGATGCCTGGCGGTCCGAGCCGGAAAGGTCGACATGGGTTTCTGCGATGCGCACGCCCTGGGCGCGCGCCTCGGCGACCAGGCGCGGCTGGGCGTCGGCGATGATGTTGCGCGCCTGCTCGCTGTCGGCGGTGATCCGGACCGAAGCGCCGCGCTCGCCCTGCGCAACCTCGACCTGGATGTGGCCGAGCGTCTGCGGGTGCAGCCGGAAGCGGATCGCGCCGTCGTCGCCGGAGGCCTGCGCGATGTCGCGGGCGAGCCGGTCGAGCCATTCGGCGTCGTTGGTGAGGTCGAGGGTCCGGTCGGGCGCCGGCGCCCCCGTCTCAGCGGGCTGGGCCGTTGGGGCGGCAGCAGCGAGCGTCGGCGCCGGAGCCGTGGACGCCGCGAAGGCGGGGAGGGGACTATTGTCGGGCAGCGGCGTCGCGATGAGCTCGGGCGACGGCGCCGGGGCCTCCTTGCCCGTCTGCGGCGCCGGGGCGGCAGGGCGAGCGGCGGCGTGCGCCGCCTGGGGCTGGTCCTCGGCGGCCGGGGCTTTGGCCGGGCGGAATGCGGCTTCGATCGCGCGGCGGGCGGCGGCGACGACGTCCTTCGCCTGCGCTTCCGGCGCGGCCGCCGGCTGCTCGCCGGTTTCGGCGTCGCTGTCGGCCTCGACGGCCGCGTTCTGCGCATCCGGCTTCACCAGCTTGAGCTTGCCGGCGGGGGCCGGAGCCGAGGTCGACGCCGTTATCGGCGCCGGATTGGGCAGCGCAGCGGCCATTGCCGCCGGCACGGTTGCCGAGGCAACCGGGACCTGAGCGGCGACCATGTCCACCTTCGGCTGCACCTCAGGGGCCGCGGCCGTGGTCGGAGTCTGGGCCGGCGCAAGCACGGCCGCCGGCAGCATGGCCGGCAGCGATTGCAGCACCGGCGTCAGCGCCGCGAGCTGGGCGGCGTCGCTCGGCACGGCGGCCGGCTCGGCGCCGTCCGCATCGTCGGCCTTTGCCCGATCCGCCTCGGCGTCGGCCGGTTCGCCGCCGGCACCGCCGGTCAGGGTCTCGGCCGCGATTCGCACCAGCTCGATGGGGACGTTGGCGAGCCGGTCGGCAAAATTGGCCGCGCCGTTTGCCGGCGCGGCCCCCTTGCCGGCAGGAACCGGGCAAGGGGTCGCCGGCATGTTCGGAATCGAAGCCATCACTCTTTGTCTCCCTGGTTCGTGCCGGGACGGCGGCGGCCGGCCTGGCGAAGACGTTGTTCGGCCATTTCCTCGGCGGCGCGCACAGCGGCCGCCTCGAGCTTCTCCGCGCTTTCCTGGTCGCGGCGGGCGGCGCGGCGCTCCGCCTCGCGCGCGGCGGCGGCGCTGCGCGCGCTGTCGATCGTCGGGCCGAGGCTGTTGCGGGCGGCGTCGAGCCGCATCGCAAGCTCGCCCATCTGCCCCATCGCGGCGCCGGTGGTCGGGCCCTCGACGGGTTTCAATTCGGCGCGGAGCTGGCGCAGCCGCTCGCGGCTGGTCTCGAGCATCTGCACCCGGCCGGCCGCCTGGGCGGCGACCGAGGCGGCAAGCCCATGCTGGATCCGGCGGACCCTGGCGAGGCGCGCGCGCTGGCGGACGAGCCCGTTCATTGCCCCATCATCCCGACGAGTGCGGCGACGGATTCGGCGAAGGGCGCGCGTTCGGCCGGCGCCTGGGTGAGGAAGTCGAGCAATTCCGGCCGGCGCACGATCGCTTCGTCGATCAGGGGATCGTTGCCGGGCGCATAGGCGCCCATCAGGATCAGGTCGCGATTCTCCTCGAAGGCGGACCAGAGCCGGCGGAGGGCTGCGGCGGCGGCGGCATGCTCCGGGCCGACGATGTCGGTCATCACCCGCGACAGCGAGCGGCCGACGTCGATCGCCGGATAGACGCCCTGCTCGGCGAGCTGACGCGAGAGGATGATATGTCCGTCGACGATCGCGCGGGCGGCGTCGACGATCGGGTCCTGGGTGTCGTCGCCGTCGGCGAGCACCGTATAGAGCGCGGTGATCGAGCCGCCGGTGAGCGCGTCGGCGCCGGCCCGCTCGACCAGTTTGGGGATCAGGCCGAGCGCGGAGGGCGGATAGCCCTTCACGGTCGGCGGCTCGCCGAGCGAAAGGCCGATCTCGCGTTGGGCGTGCGCGACGCGGGTGAGGCTGTCGACGAGCAGCAGCACGCGCAGGCCGCGGGCGCGGAAATCCTCGGCAATTGCGGTCGCCCGCATCGCGGCGCGGAGGCGGAGCAAAGGCGCATGGTCGGCCGGCACCGCGACGACCACCGACTTGCGGCGGATCCCGGGCGGCAATTTGGTGGCGAGGAAGTCGCTGACCTCGCGGCTGCGCTCGCCGATCAGGCCGACCACGATCACGTCGGCATCGGCGCCCGCGAGCATCTGGCCCATCAGCACCGACTTGCCGACGCCCGAGCCGGCGACGATCGCGATGCGCTGGCCGACGCCGGCGGTGAGCATTGCGTTGACGCCGCGCACGCCGGTGTCGAAGATTTCGGTGACGCGGGCGCGGGAGAGGGGGTTCTCGGTGCGGCCGGCGAGCGGCCATTTGTCGACCGCGCCGATCGGGCCGAGCCCGTCGAGCGGCTGGCCGAGCCCGTCGACCACGCGGCCGAGCAGAGCGGGGCCGACCTCGGCCATCGCGCTCGACGCGTCCGGCTCGACGCGGGCGCCATTGGCGTGGGCCGCGGCGCCGTCCAGCGCCATCAGGAGAGTGCGGCTGCCGCGGAAGCCGACCACTTCGGCCCGCGAGACCTGGTTGCCGGCGGAGACGATACGCGCGCCGGCGCCGATCGGCCGGTTGAAGCCGGTCGCTTCGAGCATCAGCCCGTCATAGGAGGCAAGCCGGCCGATCGCGCGGGCGCCGCGCTGGTCGGCGCCGACCTCGGCGAGCAGGGAACGGGCGCTGTCCTGGAGCAGGCTCATCGCGGCGCCGCCATCTTGTCGAGCTCCGCGCGCAGCCGTTCGAGCCGCACCGCCGGACCGTCCTCGATCCAGCCATGGCCGGTCTCGAGGATGAGCGCGCCGCGGTCGAGGCCCGGATCGGCTTCGAGCGGAACCTCCAGCCCGGCCGTTTCGAGATAGTGCAGGTCGGCGGGGTGGACGCGCAGCCTGGTCGGCGCGACCTCCTTGCCGGCAAGCAGAGCGGCGGCGTTGGCGCGGGCGAGCAGCAGCTGGCCGTCGATCTCGACGTCGCCGATCACCTGGCGGACCAGCCGGTCGACGGTCTCGGCGAGCACCAAAGCAAGCGCGTTGGCCGGCTCCGGGCGGAGCACGGCGAGCGATTCGGCGAGCCGGCCGAGCGCGTCGCACTCCGCGGCGAACTCGGCCTCGACCGTCTTGCGGCCTTCCTCCAGCCCGAGCGCGAACGCCTCTTCCTGCAGGCGCTGGCGCTCCTGCTCGACGGTGAGCGGCGGGCCGTCCGTGTCGTTGCCGGGCGCGAAGCCGCCCTCGGCGGCGCGCGCGCGGAAGCCGGCATTGGCGTGGGCAAGCACGAAGCTGCCGAGGCTCGCGGCGGCCTCGCCGCTGCTGCGCAGGACCCTAGACATAATCGTCGCCCCGGCCGGC
>JAFAZM010000268.1 GCA_019239785.1 Sphingomonadaceae bacterium | reverse complement strand
GGACCGGGGCGATGAAGCGGATCTTCTCGAAGCCGTAATTGACCGCCATCCGGATCGTCGGCGGGATCAGCATCACCCCCGCCGCCATCTGGCTGAGCAGCGATAGGGTCAGGAACCCATGCGCGACGGTGCCGCCGAACGGCGTCTTCGCCGCCGCCTCCGGATCGACATGGATGAACTGATGGTCGCCGGTCACGTCGGCGAAGGTGTCGATCGCCTGCTGGTCGATTGGAATCCAGTCCGAGACACCTATCTCGGTGCCGATACGGCTCTGGATTTCCTCGAAGCTGGCGACAGGCATGCGACGGGTCTAGAGCGGCGCCGATACCAGACTCAAGCCCCATGAGGACAATCGATGGCCGACGCTACGGCATCGTCGCTTGCAACGACGCGAACCCGGATCCGGAGCCTGCTCCGCGCCCCCGAACCCGACGTGCTGGCGCCGCTGCTGCGCGACGCCGCGCTCGATTCGGTCGCCCGCGCGCGGGTCGAGGCGCGGGCGCTCGCCATGCTTGGCGAGCTGCGGGCCGCCCAGTCGCGCGGCTGGGTCAACCAGTTCCTCCAGGAATACCGGCTGAACACGCAGGAGGGCGTCGCCCTGCTCAGCCTCGCCGAGGCCTTCCTGCGCGTGCCCGACCCCGAGACGGCCGACGCCCTGATCGCCGACAAGCTCGGCGAGGGCGACTGGCGCACCCACAAGGGCAAGTCCAACTCGGCGCTGGTGAACAGCGCGACCTGGGGCCTGGTCATCGGCCGCGCGCTCACCGCCGAGAGCGCGCAGGCGAGCGCGCTCAAGAAGCTGATCGCCCGCGCCGGCGAGCCATTCGTCCGCCAGGGCGTCGGCGCGGCGATGCGGATGATGGGCGAGATCTTCGTCATGGGCCGCACGATCGGCGAGGCGATCGAGCGAATGCGCAAGCGCGATTATGCCGGCTTCACCGCAAGCTTCGACATGCTCGGCGAGGCGGCGCGCACCTTCCCCGATGCCGAGCGCTATTACAAATCCTACGAGGACGCGATCCGCGCCGTCGGCCAGGCGGCGGCCGAGGGGCATTCGATTTCGGTGAAGCTCTCGGCGCTGCACCCGCGCTACGAGGTCGCGCAGTACGACCGCTGCGTCCCGGCCCTGATCGAGAAGGTCGAGGCGCTGGCGGCGCTCGCCGCGCAGTTCGGCATCCCCTTCACCATCGATGCCGAGGAGACCGAGCGGCTGGAGATGAGCCTCGACATCATCGAGGCGGTCGCCGGCCTGCCGGCCCTGAAGGGCTGGGACGGGCTTGGCATGGCGATCCAGGCCTACGGCAAGCGCGCCCGCCCGACCATCGCCTGGGCCGACGCGCTCGGCCGCAAGACCGGCCGCCGGATCGCGGCGCGCCTGGTCAAGGGCGCCTATTGGGACACCGAGATCAAGCGCACCCAGGAGCAGGGGCTGGTCGATTATCCGCTCTTCACCCGCAAGGCCGCGACCGACGTCTCCTATCTCGCCTGCGCGCGCGATATGCTGGCGGCGCCGAACATCTGGCCAGCCTTCGCCACCCACAACGCGCTGACCGTCGCCAACATCCTCGAATGGGCCGGCGACAGCCGCGACTTCGAGTTCCAGCGGCTGCACGGCATGGGTGAGGGCCTCTACGAGAGCCTTGTCCGCGAGCAGAACTATCACACCCGCATCTACGCCCCGGTCGGCGGCCATCGCGACCTGCTCGCCTATCTGGTCCGCCGCCTGCTCGAGAACGGCGCCAATTCCTCCTTCGTCCACCAGCTCGCCGACGAGAATCTGAGCGACGCCGACCTGATCGCCGACCCGGTCGCGAAGATCCGGGCGGTCGGCGGCACCCGCCATCCCTCGATTCCCTTGCCGCACGATCTCTTCCAGCCGGAACGCGAGAACAGCTGGGGGCTCGACCTCAACGACCGGCCGGAGCTTGAGCGGGTCGCCAAGGCGGTGGCGCCGCCGCTCGACTTCGCGCCGCCGCCGAGCGCGCCTGCGAACGAGCTGGTGACGCAGGCGCTGAAAGGCTTCGAGACCTGGTCGCGTTTCAGCGTCGAGCAGCGGGCCGCCGCGCTCGAGAAGCTCGCCGACCTGCTCGAGCGCGACCGCGACATGCTGATGCGAATCGCGGTGCAGGAGGCGAAGAAGACGATCCCCGACGCGCTCGCCGAGGTGCGCGAGGCGACCGACTTCTGCCGTTATTACGCCGCGCAGGCGCGTGCCCACCTGCAGCCGAAGGAGCTGCCCGGCCCGACCGGGGAGCGCAACGTGCTGCGGATGGAGGGCCGCGGCGTCTGGGTCTGCATCGCGCCCTGGAACTTCCCGCTCGCCATCTTCCTCGGCCAGGTCTCGGCGGCGCTCGCCGCCGGCAACAGCGTCGTCGCCAAGCCCGCCTCGCAGACGCCGGACATCGCGGCTTATGCGGTCGGCCTCGCCCATGAGGCCGGCATCCCCGAGGATGCTCTGGTGCTCGCCGTCGGCCGGCCGGAATTCGGCCAGGCGCTGATGGAGGACCGGCGCATCGCCGGCGTCGCCTTCACCGGCTCGACCGCCACCGCCAAGCGGATCGCCCGCACCCTGCTCGGCGACGAGAAGGAGGAGGGCCCCGGCCGCCCGATCATCCCGCTGATCGCCGAGACCGGCGGCGTCAACGCGATGATCGTCGATTCGACCGCTTTGCCCGAGCAGGTCGTGCAGGACGTGATCACCTCCTCCTTCCGCTCGGCCGGCCAGCGCTGCTCGGCGCTGCGCCTGCTCGTGCTGCAGGAGGATGTCGCCGAACGCACTCTGGAGATGCTGATGGGCGCGATGGACACGCTCGTCGTCGGCGACCCCGCCGATCCGCGCACCGACGTCGGCCCGGTGATCGACCAGCCCTCCTATGACAAATTGATGGGCCGCCGCGAGGCGATGAAGGACCGCGTCCTGAAATCGGTGCCGGTGCCCGCCGAAGGCCTGTTCGTGCCGCCGACCCTGATCCGGATCGACCGGATCGAGGATCTCCAGCAGGAATGGTTCGGGCCCCTGCTCCACGTCACCACCTGGCAGGGCGGCAGGCTCGCCGAGACGGTGCGGCGGGTGAACGCCTCCGGCTTCGGCCTCACCATGGGCCTGCACAGCCGCATCGCCCGCGCCGCCGAGACGGTCGAGGAGGAAGGCACGGTCGGCAATCTCTACGTCAACCGCTCGATGATCGGCGCCATCGTCGGCTCCCAGCCCTTCGGCGGCGAAGGCCAGTCCGGCACCGGCCCCAAAGCCGGCGGCCCGCACTATCTTCCGCGCTTCTGCGCCGAACGGGTGACCAGCACCGACACGACCAGCTCCGGCGGCAATGCCACCCTGCTGAGCCTTGAGGATGTCGGCTTTTGAGCCGGCAACCGAGTCATCCCGGCGAAGGCCGGGACCCATGAACTCGGATTTTGAAGGTCGTTGAGGGCGGCGGTGCGTTCGAACCCAGGCTGGTGTTCATGGCTCCCGGCCTCCGCCGGGATGACTCTGAAATAAACCGGATCCGCAAAGCGTCAGATCAGCCGATCCTGCACGGAGCCTAACGCGAGCCGGACGTCGGTCCGCCCTCGGCGAGCTGCTGGCGCTGCTCGAACGCCGCCATCATCACCGCGCCGCCCGGGACGAACGGGATCGGATCGACCGCCTGGCCCGCCACGCGCACCTCGTAATGGAGATGGCTGCCGGTCGAGCGGCCGGTCGAGCCCACCAGCCCGATCAGGTCGCCGCGGTGGACCCGCTGGCCTGGCTCGGCGATGCGCTGCGAAAGATGGCCGTAGCGGGTCTGGATGCCCTGGCCGTGGTCGATCTCGATCAAATTGCCGTAGCCGCTGTCATTCCATTCGGAGCGATCGACGACGCCGTCCGCGGTGGCGTAGACCGGCGTGCCGGTCGGGGCGGCGAGGTCGATGCCGGTGTGGATCGCGGCGCTGCCGCGGAACGGATCGCTCCGGAGGCCGAACAGCGACGTCAAATTGGCGCCCGCCACCGGCCGGCCCGCCGGAATGGCGACCTCGTTCCTTTGCGGCGCCTCGCCGTCCCGCAGCTCGAGGAACAGCGCACGATATTCGGGATCGCCCGCGTCCCTCACGGCCGGGCGGGCGGCCGCCACGGTGGGCCAGGCGCCGGCGAGCAGGATGGAGGCCGCGAGAACGGCTCCCAGATGACGAAAGACTTTCCGCGTGACGGACACCATGTTGCGCCCGACGTCGGCGCGCGCCGTTTCGATTGATCCCATCACCCGATCCCCGCTCGACCTTCTGAAGGCCCTTGGCCGCGCAAAGCGGCCGCATTGAACATCCGGACTTTCGCCCGTTTTCGGACATCGGGGCAGAGGGTTAAGCAAATCCTGCCCGGCGCCGCGGAATAAGGATTTGCGGGGCGAGCCGGCCTTCCAGCGCGGCGAGCCGTTCAGCAACGAGAGACAGGCAGGACAGTTTCGTCGCGCCCTCTGCCGTCTTCGTCGACCCTTCCCGCGCTCGTCGCCGCACCTTCCGTCTTGGTCGATTGACGCTCTCGCGCTTCGCCGTCCCGGCCTAACCGCACCGCCGAAACGAACCTGCGAAGGCTGAAACGATGAACCGGCTCGATCTCAAATTCCTGCTGCTCGGCGCGATCATGCTGACCGCCGGCGTCATGCTTGGCGTGGTCATGGGCATCCGCCACGATTTCAGCCTCGCCCCGGTCCATGCCCATATCAACCTGGTCGGCTGGGCGTCGCTGTCGCTGTTCGGCATCGTCTACAAGCTCTATCCGGAGCTGGCGAAGAGCCGTCTCGCCGCCGCCCATTTCATGCTGGCCGCGCCCGCCGCGATCATGTTCCCGGCCGGGATCGCGCTCTCGATCCTCTACGAACAGCCGCTCGTCGCGATCCTGGCCGCCCTGATGTGGCTCGCCGGCGTGATCCTGTTCCTGATCCAGCTGCTCGCCCTCGTCCACCGGCCGGTCTTCCAGCCGACCCTCGCCGCCGCCGAATAACCCTGTCCCCGAAGGAGACCCCGATGCTGTTCCATCTGTCCATCGAAGTCGACGATCCCAAGCACGTAGCCGAAGTGGTCGCCGAATTGTTCGGCGGCGAGGCCCTACCGTTCCCGCCGGTCACGCCCGGCAGCTGGATCGCGCTTGCCGGCGACGACCGCGGCACCGGCATCGAATTCTACCCGCGGGGCACCGAGATCCGCGAGGTCGCCGGCGACCATGACGCCGAAGGCGTCCGCGTCGCGCCGCGCCGCTACAACGCCACCCATTTCGCGATGGCGACGAAGCTCGGCCAGGACGAGGTGCTCGCCATCGCCAGGCGCGAGGGCTGGCCCGCCAAGTACCGCAAGCGCGGCGGCGTCTTCGGCGTGATCGAGATCTTCGTCGAAGGCTGCCAGATGATCGAGGTGCTGACCGACGAGATGCAGCGCGAATATCTCGGCGCGGTCACCATCGAGAATTGGAAGGGAATGCTCGCCGCGATGCAGCTGCCGACCGCCGCCTGAATTTTCCAGATCCCCTTCTCTTGAGGGGGGTGGGTGGGGTCGGCGTTCGACGAAGAGTTCTGCGTCGAGGGTCCCACCCATGATATCCCGAACGTCGAGGGCAGTCCCCCCAGGTTCCCGCCCTTGACGAACGGGCCGGTCGCATGGCCTGTTGGGCCATGTTCGACCGGGAAGCCGCCCGCCTGCGCGAGATGCTCCTCGCCCAGCGGGCGGTTTCGCCCCTGCTGAACCTGGGCTCCTCGACCCGCGCCTTCCGCGAGCGCGCCCAGCCGCACATCCAGCGCGAATTGTTCGGCCCGCTCGAGGCGGCCGGCATCCGAATCGTTCACGCCGATCTCAAGCAGGCCGACGGCGTCGACGTCGCCGGCGACATCTTGGACCCCGTCATGCAGGCCGGGCTCCAGGCCCGCGGCCTCAAATCGCTCCTCTGCGCGAACCTGCTCGAACATGTCGTCGACCCCGCCGCCGTCGCCGCGGCCTGCGAGGCGATCGTCGGCCCCGGCGGGCTCATCCTGGCGACGGTGCCCTCCTCCTATCCCTATCATGCCGATCCGATCGACACCTTCTACCGGCCGTCGCCGGGCGAGCTCGCCGATCTCTTCACCCGCAGCACGCCGCTGCTGACCGAGGAGCTCGCCGGCCGCACTTATGCCGAGGAGATCAGGGCGCGGGGCGCCTCGCTTGCCGGCGAGCTGCTGCGCACGCTCGGCTTCGCTTTGATCGCCTTCGCCCGGCCGAAAGGCTTCCGCGCCCGCCTGCACCGCTGGCATTGGTACCGGCGGCCCTATCGCGTCGCGATCGCCCTGATGCAGGTGCGAGAATCGCCTTCCCAAACTGCCGGACCCGGCTAAACATCCCGCCTTCGGCGAAGGGAAGATTCAGGAAATGGCGAAACCAGGCCTTGGCGCGCGGCTGCGCTACGCGTTCGACAAGAGCATGGCCGCCGGCACCATCGCGCTGATCGGCTGGCTCGGCCTGGTCTCGCTCGCCATCGTCCTGGTCGCCGGCCTGATCCTCGCCTTGCTCAGCATCGCCGCGCCGGGCAGCGACCCGATGAGTCCGGTCGAGGCGATCTGGCAGTCGCTGATGCGCGAGATGGATCCCGGCACGCTGGCTGGAGACACCGGCTGGGGCCTGCGCATCGTCATGCTGCTCGTCACCCTCTCCGGCATCTTCGTCTTCTCGGCCCTGATCGGCGTGCTGAGCGCCGGCCTCGAAAGCAAGCTCAGCGAGCTTCGCAAGGGCCGCTCGCGCGTGCTCGAGAAGGAGCACACGATCATCTTCAACTGGTCGCCCTCGATCTTCGACGTCATCTCCGAGCTGGTCATCGCCAATGAGAGCCGCAGGCGGCCGCGCATCGTCGTCATGTCCGCCAAGGACAAGGTGGAGATGGAGGACGAGATCGCCGACAAGGTGCCGGATCTCAAGAACACGCGGATCATCTGCCGCAGCGGCGATCCCACCGACCTGTTCGACATCAACATCGTCAACCCGCAGGACGCGCGCTCGGTCATCATCCTCTCGCCCGAGAATGACGATCCCGACAGCTCGGTGATCAAGACGATCCTCGCGCTGGTCAACGATCCGCAGCGGCGCGAGGCGCCTTATCTGATCGCCGCCGAGATCCGCGACGGCCGCAATGCCGAGGTCGCCCGCGTGGTCGGCGGCAGCGAGGTCCAGCTCGTCCTCGCCGACGACCTGCTTTCGCGGATCGTCGCCCAGTCGATGCGCCAGCCGGGGCTCAGCGCGGTCTATACGGAGCTGCTCGATTTCGACGGCTGCGAGATCTACACGACCGAGCAGCCCGAGCTCGTCGGCAAGAGCTTCGGCGAGGCAGTCTTCTCCTATGAGACCAGCACCCTGATCGGCTTCTGCGGGGCCGACGGCGCGGTCTCGCTGAACCCGCCGATGGACCGGGTCTTCGAGAAGGGGATGAAGGCGATCGTGATCGCCGAGGACGACAGCGAGATCGAGGTGAAGGAGCTGGCGCCGTCGGCGGACCATGCCGGGCCGGCCGCGCCCGCGGCCGCGCCGGCGCCGCCCGAGCGGACCCTGATGCTCGGCTGGAACCGCCGCGGACCGATGATCGCGCTGGAGCTGTCGCGCTACGTCGCGCCCGGCTCCCTGCTCACCGTCGCCGCCGACACGCCGGAGCTCGAGACGGATTTCGAAGGGCTGGTCCTCGCCGGCGACAATCTGCGGGTCGAGATGAAGCGGATCGACACCAGCCGCCGCGGCGAGATCGAGGCGCTCGATCCGACCTCCTACGATCACGTCCTGGTGCTCGGCTATAGCGACCATATGCCGGCCCAGTCGGCGGACACGCGCACGCTCGTCACCCTGCTGCACCTGCGCCGCATCGGCGAGGACAGGGACAGGACGATCAACGTGGTCAGCGAGATGATCGACGTCCGCAACCGCGAGCTGGCCGAGGTCGCCAAGATCGACGATTTCGTGGTCAGCAACAAGCTCGTCAGCCTGATGCTCGCCCAAGCCTCGGAGAACGAGCATCTCGAGGAGATCTTCAAGGACCTGCTCGACGAGCAGGGCTCGGAGATCTGCCTGCGGCCGGCCGGCGATTATGTGCCGCTCGGGGCGCCGCTCGCCTTCTACGACGTCGCCGAGGCTGCCCGCCGCCGCGGCGAGGTCGCGATCGGCCACCATGTCCCCGCCAACGCCTCGGCCGACGACGCCCGCCGCATGGGCGGGATCGTGATCAACGTCTCCAAGGCGGAGAAGCTCAGCTACACGGAGAACGACCGGATCATCGTCCTCGCCCGCGACTGATCGGCGGGCCAGATGAAGGAGGGAAGGCGGATGCGACCTCTGATGCTCGGCTTGCTGGCGGCTCTGTCTCTCTCGAGCGCCGCCGAGGCGAAATGGGTGGTGAGCTGGGCGGCTTCGCCGGTGACTCCGTCCGCCGCCTTCGGGCCGTTTCCGGCGACGCCGGCCTTTCACAACCAGACGCTCCGGCAATTCCTGCGCCTGTCGGCCGCCGGGCGCGCGCTCCGCATTCGGTTCACCAACGCCTATGGCGAGGCGCCGTTGGCGATCGGCGCGGCGCGGCTCGCGATCCGGGACGCGGACGGGCGCGAACGCCCGGGCAGCAGCCGCCAGGTCGTCTTCGGCGGCCGTGCCTCGGTTTCGATCCCGCGCGGCGCCGCCTTCCTCAGCGACACGATCGAGCTGCCGGTCGAGCCTGGCGCGAAGATCGCGGTCGCGCTCTATCTGCCCGGCGACACCGGCCCGTGCACCTGCCACCCGGTCGGTAACGATCGGCTCGAAATCTCGGCGCCGGGCGATTTTTCCGCCGCCCCCTTCCAGCCCGTCGCGACCGGCGAGACGCGCGCCTTCATCGCCGCGGTCGAGGTCGACGCGCCGGCAACGGCCCGGACCGTCGCCGTGCTCGGCGATTCCATCTCGGACGGAGTCGGCGCCACCGCCGGCGCGGACCGGCGCTGGCCCGACTTCCTCGCCCGCCGGCTCGGCGGCCGCTGGGGTGTCGCCAATGAAGGGATCAGCGGCAACAGGGTGCTGAACGACGGCGCCGGCGTGAACGCGCTCGCCCGGCTCGACCGCGACGTGCTCGCCTTGCCCGGCGTCGATACTTTGATCGTCCTCGAAGGCGTCAACGATCTCGGCCTGTCCTTCGGCCATCTCACCGGGCCGCTCGCCGACGTGATCCACCAGACGGCGCAGGACCGGGTCGGCGCCGAGGATCTCATCCAGGCCTATCGCCAGATCATCGCCCGCGCCCATGCTCGGGGCATCCGCGTGATCGGCGCGACCATCCTGCCCTACAAGCACAGCTTCTACTGGTCGGAGGAAGGCGAGGCGGCGCGCCAGGCGATCAACCGCTTCATCCGCACCAGCGCCGAGTTCGACGGCGTCGCCGATTTCGACGCCGCCGTCCGCGATCCCGCCGACCCGGCCGCGATCCGCGCCGGCCTCCATTCCGGCGACCATCTCCACGGCAGCGACGAAGGCTATCGGCTGATGGCGGAAGCGGTGCCGCTGGCCCTGTTTCGGTAGGAAATTGCCTCCACTCCACGCGACGTCAAAACCGCTGCGCCACCCCGAAATAGACCTCTACGTCCGGCACATTGCGGTTCAGCCCGACATTGGTCCCCACGTCGAGCTGGGTGTTGCTGCCCGGCGTCCAGTCTGCGGAGAGGCCGGCGAGAAGCTGGGTGCTGTGCCCGCTGGGATCCTCGTCGCGCGCGACCGAAAGCTCCCAGGTGGTGCCGACCTTGTCGCTGAGCGCGACGTCCACGCCGAACACCGCGCTATAGGCGAAATGGCGGCCATTGCCGTCCGCGTCGACCGCGGCGTCCGCTTCGCCGGTGAAATCGAGCGTCACTTTCTGCGACAGCCGGTCGCTCACCGGCACGATCAGGCCCGCGCCCCAGTCGCCGGCGCCGATGCCGTCGCTGCCGGTCGGCAGGCTGACATAGGGCATCAAGGCCGCCGAGAAGCCGCTGCCGTCGGGATTGTGCAGGTTCTGCCGCAGCGCGAGGCGCACGTCGCCGATGCCGCTCTGATGCGCGACGACGCCGCCGGCGCGCGTGCGGACATGGGTATAAGCGGTCCAGCCGACCTGCATCTCCAGGCTCGGCGTGAGCCCGTAGCGCACCAGCAGATCCCCCGTGGTGAGATCGTCCTCGCGCGCGCCCGGATCGCGGGTCAGCGTCCAGTCGCCGAGGCCGAGCTCGATCTGGACATGGCCCGGATCCATCGTGCAGGCGGGCGTGCCGAGGCCCGGCCGGTCGGGGCAGAGGTCGCGCAAGGTCTCGGCCCGCGCGGGCGCGGCGGCGAGCAACAGCGGCGCCAGCGCCAGCGCGGCCTCAACGATCCTCCTCAAGCTCAGTCCCCTCCCGCTTGGTTTCGCCCTCCTCGGGCGGGTAGGGCATGATCAGAGTCCCGTCGGGCGCCGCCGTGAAGCCGACCTGGACCGGATAGGCGAAGGCGATCTTCTCTTCCCTGAAGCGCTTGAGCACGGCGATCAGCACCTCGCTGCGGGCGTCGAACACCTTCTGCCACACCTCGGACTTGACGTCGAACTCGAAGGTGAAGTCGAGGCTGGAGGCGCCGTAGCCGGTCATGCCGCAGCGCAAATAGAGGCATTTGTCGCAGCTCTCGACCACCTCCTTGACGATGGCGGGAACGCGCGCGCAGACCTCCGCCGGGGTCTCGCAGACCAGCCCGAACGTCTGGGTGATCCGCCGCCGGTTGAGCCGCGCCATATTGTGCAGCTCTTTGTCCAGCAGATTCTTGTTCGAGATGATCACCTCCTCGCCGGTGATCGCGCGCACCCGCGTCGACTTGAGGCCGATCTGCTCGACCGTCCCGGAGGTCGTGTCCCAGCGCACGGAATCGCCGCGGCGGAACGGCCGGTCGAAGAGGATGGCGAGCGCCGCGAACAGGTCGGCGAAGATGCCCTGCGCGGCGAGGCCGATGGCGATGCCGCCGATGCCGAGGCCGGCGATCAGGCCGGTGACGTTGACGCCCAGGTTGTCGAGCACGACGACGATGGCGATGACGAAGATCGCGATCGTGACGAGCAGGCGGATGATGCCGAGCGCGCTGCCGAGGCCGCTGCTTTCCTCGAGCCCGCCGGCGCGATGCTCGATCACGCCGAGGACCAGCTCGCGCGCCCAGAGCGCGACCTGCAGCGCGGTCGCAATGACGAAGAAGACCTCGATCGTGTTCATGACCGAGACCGGCGCGCCGGCATAGCCCGCCACCAGCCGCGCCGCGAAGGCGATCATGAACCAGAGCCGCGAGCCGGCGAGGACCCGGCCGACCACGGTGCGCCAGTGGACATGGTCCGGATCGGTGCCGCAGATCCGGACGCCGATGATCTTGATCCCGAGCATGACGAGGACGAGCACCGCCCCCGCCGCGGTGCCGAGGATGATCTGCAGCAGATGGCCGGAGAGCCAGGCGATCATCTCCCCCCAGAGCTGGCCGGTCTGGATGTCGAGAGGGGCTTGCTTGTTCATTTGCGCTTGCCGGTCTTCCGCTGCTTGCCGTCGAGAAAGGCGATCAGGCCCCGTTCCGCGCTCGACAGATATTTCGTCGGACGGGGGCATTGCAAGGAAAGCCGGCCCTTCGCTTCCTTGACCGCCTCGATCAAGGCGGGGTGGACGTAGGATTTGCGGCTGATCGCCGGGGTGTTCCCAAGCGCCTCGGCGACCGGCTCGAGCATCGCGTTGAGCCCGATCCCCTCCTCGCCGGCCGCGCAGATCTGGGCGAAGGCGATCGCGCTCGCGCTCCAGGTGCGGAAATGCTTGGCCGTGAAATCCTCGCCGGTTGCGTCGCGGATATAGTCGTTGACGTCGGTCGAGCTCACCGGATGGGGCAGGCCGTCGCCGTTGATATATTGGAAGAGGTGCTGGCCGGGCAGGTCCTGGCAGCGCCGGACGATCCGAGACAGGCGGTTGTCGGTGATCGTCAGCTCGCGCTCGACGCCGCTCTTCGCCTTGAAGCGCATCTTCACCTTCCGCCCGGCCACCTTCGCGTGGCGCTGCCGCAAGGTGGTTGCGCCGTAGCTCTTGTTGGCCTGGACATAGGCCTCGTTGCCGACCCGGATGCGGCCGACGTCGAGCAGCCGGACGACCGCGGCGACGACGGTGTCGCGGCTCAAGGTGCGCTTGCGCAGGTCCGCCTCCACGCGCCGGCGCAGCTTCGGCAGCGCCTTGCCGAAGGCGGCGCAGAGCTCGTACTTCGCCGCCTCCTGCCGGGCGCGGAAGCCGGTGTGGTAGCGATATTGCTTGCGGCCCTTGTCGTCATAGCCGATCGCCTGGATATGGCCGGTCGGGTCGGTGCAGAACCAGGCGTCGGTGTAGGCGGGGGGCAGGCCGATCGCGTTCAGCCGGTCGATCTCGTCGCGGTCGGTGACCCGCTTTCCGCTGGCGTCGAAATATTGCCAATAGCGGCCGTGCCGCTTCCGGGTGATCCCCGGACGGCTGTCATCCACATAGCAA
>JAFAZM010000245.1 GCA_019239785.1 Sphingomonadaceae bacterium | reverse complement strand
GAGAGACAACGATGTCCGATGACGCAAACGTCCAGTTTTCCGATCGCGAGGCGCTACGCTACCATTCGGAAGGCCGGCCCGGGAAGATCGAGATCGTCGCGTCCAAGCCGATGGCGACGCAGAGCGACCTCGCGCTCGCCTATTCGCCGGGCGTCGCGGTGCCGGTGCGCGCGATCGCCGAGGATCCGTCCAAGGCCTATGACTATACTGCCAAGGGCAATCTCGTCGCGGTGATCTCGAACGGCACTGCCATCCTCGGGCTCGGAAATCTCGGCGCGCTCGCGTCCAAGCCGGTGATGGAAGGCAAGGCAGTCCTGTTCAAGCGCTTCGCCGACGTCGATTCGATCGACATCGAGCTCGACACCGAGGATGCGGACAAGTTCATCGAGGCGGTGGCGCTGATGGAGCCGAGCTTCGGCGGCATCAACCTCGAGGACATCGCCGCGCCCGAATGCTTCATCATCGAGCAGAGCCTGCGCGAGCGGATGAACATCCCGGTCATGCATGACGACCAGCACGGCACCGCGATCATCAGCGCCGCCGGCCTGATCAACGCCTGCTATCTGACCGGCCGCAACCTCAAGGACATCAGGCTCGTGGTGAACGGCGCCGGCGCCGCGGCGATCGCCTGCACCGAATTGATCAAGGCGATGGGCGTGCCGCACGACCATGTCCTGATGTGCGACCGCAAGGGCGTGATCTACCAGGGCCGCGAAGGGCTCGACCAGTGGAAGTCCGCCCACGCGGTGAAGACCGAGGCGCGCACGCTCGAGGACGCGCTGAAGGGCGCCGACGCCTTCTTCGGCCTCTCCGCCGCCGGCGCGCTGAAGCCCGAAATGGTCAAGGACATGGCGCCGAAGCCGATCATCTTCGCCATGGCCAATCCGGATCCGGAGATCACCCCGCCCGACGCCAAGGCAGCGCGGCCGGACGCGATCGTCGCCACCGGCCGCTCGGACTATCCGAACCAGGTCAACAACGTGCTCGGCTTCCCGTTCATTTTCCGTGGCGCGCTCGACGTCCGCGCGACCACGATCAACGAGGAGATGAAGATCGCAGCCGCCAACGCGCTCGCCGAGCTCGCCCGCCAGCAGGTGCCCGAGGAGGTCGCGGCGGCCTATGGCGGCAAGGCGCAGAGCTTCGGCCCCGAATATATCATCCCGGCGCCGTTCGACCCGCGGCTGATGGAGATCGTCCCCTCCGCGGTCGCCCAGGCGGCGATGGACACGGGCGTCGCGCAAAGGCCGATCGAGGACATGGATTGCTACCGCACGGCGCTCCGCTCGCGGCTCAATCCGACCACCTCGGTGCTCACCCTCGCCTACGACGCCGCCCGCGCCAATCCGCGCCGGGTGCTGTTCGCCGAAGGCGAGGAGGACGTCGTGCTCCGCGCCGCGATCGCCTTCCGCGACGGCGGCTACGGCATTCCGCTGCTGGTCGGCCGGGAGGACGTCTACGATCGGCTGCGCGCGCTCGGCGTCGAGGACCCGCAGAGCTTCGAGGTCTATAACAGCCGCAACTATCCCCGCGTCCCCGAGCTCGCCGACTTCCTCTACCAGCGCCTGCAGCGGCGCGGCTATCTCCACCGGGAGCTGGAGCGGATCGTCAACCAGGACCGCAACATCTTCGCGTCGCTGCTGCTCGCCGCCGGCGAAGCCGACGTCATGATCACCGGCGTCACCAGGCCCTATGCCCAGGCCTTCCGCCAGATCCGCCGGGTGCTCGATCCCAAGCCCGGGATTACGCCGTTCGGGGTCCACGTCCTGGTCGGCCAGAGCCATACCGTCTTCATCGCCGACACCACGGTCACCGAGCGGCCGAGCGCCGAGCAGCTCGCCCAGATCGCGATCCAGACCGCGGCCATCGCCCGGCGCATGGGCCACGAGCCGCGGGTCGCCTTCCTCTCCTATTCGACCTTCGGCAATCCCGAGGGCAGCTTCCTGGAGCGCATCCGCGACGGCGTGCGATTGCTCGACAGCCGCGACGACGTGGACTTCGAATATGAAGGCGAGATGCCGCCGGACGTCGCGCTCAATCCGGCGATGCAGCGCATCTATCCGTTCATGCGCCTGACCGGCCCGGCCAACGTGCTGGTCATGCCGGGGCTGCAGACCGCGAACATCTCGGCCAAGCTGCTGAAGGAGCTCGGCGGGGACGCAGTGATCGGGCCGATGCTCGTCGGCATGGAGAAGCAGGTCCAGATCGCCCCGATGTCCGCGACGGCCTCGGAGCTGGTGACGCTCGCCGTGCTTGGGGCCGGGCGGATCGTGCAGTAAGCGCTCGTCACCCCGGACCTGATCCGGGGCCCACCTTCTTACGGCTTCGAGAAAAGAAGGTGGATGCCGGATCCCCGGCCTACGCCGGGGCAGGCAAGTCCGGCATGACGAGGAATCTCAGGCGGGCCGGCCTAAGCCCTCAGTTACCGTTCGGATTGTCCGTGGTCGGGGCGTGCTCGCCCTGCTGGCCGACGGCGCCGATATTGCCGAACAGCTCCTGGAACAGGCTGCGGTGGCTGCCGAGGGTCGGCGTCTTGTCGTCGCTGGGCGAGATATTCGCGACCAGCTCCAGGCCGGTGCGATTCACGCTCTGCACGTTGCCGGCGTCGTCGAAGCGGATGTGGAGCACGGTCTGCTCGGACGGGTGCGGCATGTTGAAGGCGAGCTGGCGGGTGTTGCGCGAGACGTAATACCAATCGTGCTGGTCGAACTGGCCGACGAAGCTCGGCCGGCCGAGCGTGCCGATCACCGAATCGCGGGTGTCGACGCCGGGCTGGACCGCGGCGACGAGCTGCTCGTCGAGGACCGCGCCCTGATGGTCGACGATGCGCGTGCAGCCCGCGCTCAGCACGGCGCCGAGGGCGACGCACAAAAGGGCGCGCGAACCGTTGGGCAATTTCATGAATTCCAATCTCCCGAACGCGCGCGGCGCCCCTGTCCTGCGGCCAACGTGCTTGACTAGCCTTTCCAATATGAACATCGCCCAACCGGCGCAAGCCACGCGAACAGTACAGAGGCGCAATTGTCCTTTCTCCAGCGTCTGTTCCCCGACCGGAAGCAGCGCGCCGCGCTGGGGCCGCTTTATGCCGCGATCGTCGCGAAGGGCCGCGACCCGGCCTGGTATCGGGACGGCAAGGTGCCGGACACGCTGGACGGCCGCTTCGACATGGTCGCCGCCTTGACCGCTCTGGTGCTGCTGCGGCTGGAGGCGGCTGGGGAGGAGGGGCGGGTTCCCGCCGTCCTGCTCACCGAGACCTTCATCGACGACATGGACGCGACGCTCCGGCAGATCGGGATCGGCGATTATGTCGTCGGCAAGCATGTCGGACGGATGACGAGCGCGCTCGGCGGCCGCCTCGCCGCTTTCCGCGCCGCCCGTGAATCGGGGGCATTCGCCGCCGCGGTGCGCCGCAACATCTTCCACGAGGCGCCGCCGTCCGAGGCGGCGCTCGCCTTCGTCGCCGAGGGGCTGGCGCGATTCTCGGCGGCGCTGGACGCGGCCGACGCAAAGGCGCTGATCGGCGGGAACCTGCCGTGACCGCGCCCGAGTTCAGCCGGCCGGTCAGGATCGACACGATCGGCGAGCGCCCCCGCCAGCTCGGCATCGCGGCGGAGGAGGTGGAGCGGATCAACCTCGCCCGCCGCTTCGGCCTGGTCGCGATCGACAGCCTCGCCGCCGAGCTTGCGCTCGCCCGCAATGGCGACGACGTGACGATGGACGGGACGCTGCGGGCCAGGGTGACGCAAAGCTGCGTCGCCACCGGCGCGCCGATCGAGGCGGAGATCGAGGCGCCGTTCGACCTGGTCTTCCGCCCGCAGCCCCCGGCGGCCGGGCCGGAGGAGGAGATCGAGCTCGCCGCCGGCGAGCTGGACGTGGTCTTCTACGACGGGGCCGCGATCGACGTCGGCGAGGCGGTGGCGGAGACGCTCCTGCTCAACCTCGACCCCTATCCCCGCGCGCCCGGCGCGGACGAGGCGTTGCGGGCGGCGGGGGTGAAGAGCGAGGAGGAAGCGGGTCCCTTCGGCGCGCTGGCGGGGCTGCGGGACAAGCTGAAGGACTAATCGTCACCCCGGCGAAGGCCGGGGTCTCGGGTCGGTAAGGCTCAGCTTTATGTCCACGAGATCCCGGCCTTCGCCGGGATGACGG
>JAFAZM010000234.1 GCA_019239785.1 Sphingomonadaceae bacterium | reverse complement strand
CGGATCGGAGGCATCGAGAAGAGTTTCGCGACCGGCCATATCGACTACGCACCGGCCAACCACCAGAAGATGACCGACACGCGCGCCGCCAAGGTGCTCGGCGTCGCGGACTCCATTCCGGAGCAGGAGGTCTGCCTCGGCCAGGAGGGCGGCAAGCTGGCCGTGGTCGGCTGGGGCTCGACCTTCGGCCCGATCCACCAGGCGGTGCGGCGAGCCCGCAGGGACGGGCTCGACGCCTCCCATATCCACCTGCGCCATATCTGGCCGCTGCCGCTAAATCTTGGCGATCTCTTAAGGTCTTACGAGAAGATCATCGTACCGGAAATGAACCGCGGCCAGTTCAAGACCGTGCTTCGCGACCAGTATCTCGTCGATGCGCGGCCGGTGAGCAAGGTCTCCGGCCAGCCCTTCAAGATCGCCGAGATCGAAGCGGCGATCCACGAGGCGCTGCGGTGATTGGCGCTGCTCGTCACCCCGTCGAAGGCCGGGGTCTCAGGTCGGAAGGGCCCGGCCAGTCTCCACGAGATCCCGGCCTGCGCCGGGATGACGTGCTGTGAAACCGCCCAGCCTCATCATGCTGATCGCCGCCCTCGGGGTGGTGCTCTACCTGATCTACTTCTTCCATTCTCACCAGGGATGATGTGATGACCGAGATGGTCAAGCTGACGGCCAAGGACTTCGCTTCCGACCAGGAGGTGCGCTGGTGCCCGGGCTGCGGCGATTATGCGGTGCTGAAGGCGGTGCAGCGGACGATGCCGGATCTCGGCGTCGATCCCTCGAAGACCGTGTTCGTCTCCGGCATCGGCTGCTCGAGCCGCTTTCCTTATTATATGGAGACCTACGGCTTCCACACGATCCACGGCCGCGCGCCGGCGGTCGCCACGGGCGTGAAGCTCGCCAATCCGGAGCTCGACGTCTGGATCATCACCGGTGACGGCGACGCGCTGTCGATCGGCGGCAACCACACGATGCACATCCTGCGCCGCAATCTGGATTGCCAGATATTGCTTTTCAACAACGAGATCTATGGCCTTACGAAAGGCCAATATTCTCCGACGAGTAGGGTCGGCACGCGAAGCCCGTCGACGCCGTTCGGCTCGGTCGACCGGCCGGTGCGGCCCTGCGCCTTCGCGCTGGGCTCGGGCGGCCGCTTCGTCGCCCGCGCGATCGACGTGCACAAGAATTTGCCCGACGTGCTCAAGGCCGCGCACGCGCACAAGGGCACCGCCTTCGTCGAGATCTTCCAGAATTGCATCGTCTACAATGACGACGTGTTCGCGCCCTTCACCGCCAAGGACAATGCCGGCAAGCAGCTCTGGCTGAAGGCCGGCGAACCGATGCTGTTCGACAATGGCAGCAAGGGCCTGACCCTCGATCGGGAGGCGCTGAATCTCAAGGTGGTCGATGTCGTCGATGGCGACTGGCAGGCGGCGGACGTGATCGTCCACGATCCCCGCAACAAGGCGGTCGCGCACATGCTGATCGACATGCCGATCGGCTCCTTCCCGATGGCGCTCGGGGTAATCTTCGACGACCCCCGCCCGACCTTCGAGAGCGCGGTTCGCGAGCAGAACGAGGCCGCCGCCGCGGGCAAGTCCGCGGACCTGCAGGCCCTGGTCGCCAAGGGCCAGACCTGGCAGGTGACGTCGGAGCCGCGGGAGATCTGACGCGGCCGTCAGAACTCCCGTCATTCCCGCGAAAGCGTGAATCCCGCTTCTAACTTCCTTCGCGTTCTTCGCGGCTTCGCGTGAACCCGACCTTCTATTCTTGGCACGCGAAGATGCGAAGAACGCGAAGAAGGGAAACAAGAACCAGCGGGATTTCCGCTTTCGCGGGAATGACGGCGTGTAGTTCGTTGCGCTTGCGCCCGTCCCCAAACGCACGCATTTAAGCACTCGCGATGCTGCAACGGGGGAAACATTTGGTAGCGGCCGATCGCGGCCTTGCCACGGGCGGCGGGCTCGCCGCGCGGCTGTTCGCCGGCGGCTTCCACAAATTGATCGACCGGGTCGATGCCGGGCTGGAGGCCGGCCGGCTCGACGCCACCTTGCCGGACGGCAGCTTCCGCACGCTCGGCGCCCGGGGGGCAGGTCCGGAGGCGGTCGTGCACCTGAAGAGCTGGCGGGCTTTGGTCCGCCTCGCCAGCTCGGGCTCGGTCGGCTGGTACAAGGCCTGGGCGCAGGGGGAATGGACCAGCCCCAATCCGGTCGCCCTGTTCGACCTCTTCATGCGCAATGCCGCCACCCTGGGCGATGCCGCCCGCGCCAAGGGGCCCTGGAGGCTGGTCAACCGGATCGCCCATGCGCTGCGCGGCAACAACCGCCGCCGCGCCCGCCGCAACATCGCCCATCATTACGACCTTGGGAACGATTTCTACGCCGCCTGGCTCGACGCCGGCATGACCTATTCGAGCGCGATCTTCGCTGCGCCCGGCGATGCGCTGGAGGCGGCGCAGGCGCACAAGGTCCGCCTCCTGCTCGATCGCCTCGACCTGAAGCCCGGCCAGAAGCTGCTCGAGATCGGCTGCGGCTGGGGCGGGCTCGCCGAGATCGCCGCCCGCGATTACGGCGTCGAGGTCACCGGCCTCACGCTTTCGTCCGAGCAGAAGGCCTATTGCGACGGCCGCCTCGCCGGCGGCGGCCTCGGCGGCCGGACCCGGATCGAGCTCACCGACTATCGCGACGCGGCCGGCAGCTACGACGCGGTCGCCAGCGTCGAGATGGTGGAGGCGGTCGGCCGGGAATATTGGCCGGCCTATCTCGGGAGCATCGCCCGGCTGCTGAAGCCCAGCGGCAAGGCGGCGCTCCAGCTCATCTCGATCCGCGACGAGCTGTTCGAGCGCTACGCGGCCAATACCGATTTCATCCAGGCCTATATCTTCCCCGGCGGCCTGCTGATCGGCGAGGGCGAGTTCCGCCGCATCGCCGCGGCGGCAGGGCTGAGCTGGGCGGACCGCAAGGGCTACGGCCTCCATTATGCCGAGACGCTGCGCAGCTGGCGCGCGCGCTACGACGCGGCGGTCGCCGAGGACCGGCTGCCGGCCGGCTTCGACATGCGCTTCCACAATCTCTGGCGATATTACCTCATGTATTGCGAGGGCGGCTTCCGCAGCGGCGGTATCGACGTCGCGCAGGTGACCTTGATTCGAAGCCAGTAACCCGCACCGTTCGGGCTGAGCTTGT
>JAFAZM010000064.1 GCA_019239785.1 Sphingomonadaceae bacterium | reverse complement strand
ATCCTCGGCCGCGACACGCTCGGCAACGGCGAGTCCGCGGAGATCAGCTTCCCGCACGACACCAGCCAGTGCATGTGGGACATCCGCGCCACCTATGACGACGGCGACACCACCGATATGCGCGGCGTGAACCTGTGCACTGTCGCGACGGTCACGCTGACGCCGTAACGACCGCGCATGACGTAACGGCCGGGCGTGATCGCCCCGGAGATCGGGATCCGGCGAGTCCGGAAGCGGTTGCGCTCGGCTGAAAAACCTATATCCGATAGACACCACCAAAGAGGGGGATTCGTAACGTGAACAAGTTTTATCTCACCGGCGCTTTGCTGGCCTCGGCTCTTGCCGTCACGGCCTGCAACAAGGGCGCGAGCACCAATAATGCCGCGGCTCCGGCCAACACCAGCAATGCGGCGGCGCCCGCGGCTCCGGCCGGCGGCAACAGCGCTGCTGGCAACGCGGCGGGCGGCGAAGCTGCCGGCGGCCAGGCCCAGCAGAATTTCTCGGTCGTCAACAATACCGGCCACACCGTCGTCCACCTGATGGTGTCCCCGAACAACGAGAACAGCTGGGGCCCGGACATTCTCGGCCGCGACACGCTCGCCAACGGCGAGACCGCCCAGGTGACCTTCCCGCGCAACACCAGCCAGTGCGCGTGGGACATCCAGGCCGTCTATGACGACGGCACCAACACCGACATGCGCAACGTGAACCTCTGCGAGGTCGCGACGGTCACCCTGACCGCCAGCTGAGCCGGGAGCGATTTCTAGTCGGATGATCTCATCCGACGACTCGGAAATCGCGGCTTGAGCTGACTTCAGGTTACGCGGAACGAGCCCCGTCGCCTTCGGGCGGCGGGGCTTTTTCATGGGCGGCCGGCGCGCTCGCGGCGCCGCCGGCGCGGAAGCCGAACAGACCGCGGCTGAGCGCGAGCGCCGGCGAACGGGCCGGTGCGGACGGCTTGGATCGATCCTTGCTCATATTGCCCCGTTAGCCGCGCCGCCGCGCGCGGCTAGCCCTGGTCGGCGAAAGCCGCATCCCCTGCGACGAAAACGACGCTTCCCCCGGTTGAGCGCGGCCCCTCCCCTCGCTACAGCCGGGCTTTGATGACCGCCCCCTTCCCGCACCGCCACCTGCTCGGGATCGAGGGGCTGTCCGCTTCCGACATCCTTTTTATCCTGGATGCGGCCGAGCCCTGGATCGCGTTCAACCGGGGGCCGCGCAAAGCCGACGACCGGCTCGCCGGCCTCACCCAGATCAACGCCTTCTTCGAGAACAGCACCCGTACCCTCTTCTCCTTCGAGATCGCCGGCAAGAGGCTCGGCGCCCAGGTTTCGAACTTCCATCCGGCCGCCTCTTCCGTGCGCAAGGGCGAGAGCCTGATCGACACCGCCCTGACCCTGAACGCGATGCGGCCGGACCTGCTCGTCATCCGCCACGAGGCGGACGGGGCGGCGGCCGAGGTCGCGGCCTTGATGGACTGCCCGGTGATCAATGCCGGCGACGGCCGCGGCGAGCACCCGACCCAGGCCCTGCTCGACGCGCTGACCATCCGCCGGCGGCTCGGCCGGATCGAAGGGGTCAAGGTCGCGATCTGCGGCGACATCCGCCACAGCCGGGTCGCCAATTCGAACATGAGGGCGCTGCCCTTGCTCGGCGCCGAGGTGCGCGTCGTCGCGCCGGCGCCGCTGATGCCGGAGCGCCTGCCCCCGGGAGTCCGCGGCTTCGACTCCCTCGACGCGGGGATCGCCGGCGCCGACGTGGTGATGATGCTGCGCATCCAGCGCGAGCGGCTGGAAGAAGGCCTCGCCGGCTCGCTCGGCGATTTCCACGCCGCCTACGGCCTCACCCGCGCCCGGCTCGACGCTTATGCGCCAGGCGCGCTGGTCATGCATCCCGGCCCGATGAACCGCGGCGTCGAGATCGACGGCGAGCTCGCCGACGATCCCGCCCGCTCGGCGATCCTCGAGCAGGTCGAGCTCGGCGTCGCCGTGCGCATGGCCTGCCTCGATTTGCTGACCCGGGCGCGGCGGGATTAACCTCAGGCCCTCTCCCCGAGGGGAAGGGGAGCGTTCAGCTCGTCACAGCTCGGACTCCTTCTCTGCCCGCGGACCATCCCCATCTCTCTCGAACGGGAGAAACGCTATGGGCCGGAAGAAGAGCCTCGAAGATATGATGCGCAAATTCGTGAATTTGCATTCCTCGAACCGGCGCCGGCCGCCGCCGAGGGGCAAGCGCGGCGGCTCCGAACCGGTCTCGGTCGAGCCGAACCGGCCCAAACACGGCGAAGGCGGCGCGGCGGCCGCGCTCGAGTTCGATAGCTGAAACGAAGGCCTTAAATTCCTCCCCCTGAGGGGGAGGGGGACCGCCGCCGAAGGCGGTGGTGGAGGGGTATCAGCGCTGGAGCTTCATTCTCGGACGCTGATACCCCACCACCAGGCTTCGCCTGGTCCCCCTCCCCTTCCAGGGGAGGAATGAACGAAAAGGGCGGCCGGCCTTGGCCGGCCGACCGCCCTCTCAGAGGGGCCCTTGCGAGGTCCCGAACTCTTAGCGATTTCTAGTCGGATCGGCTGATCCGACGGCTCGGAAATCGCGGCAATCAAACACGTCAGGCGTTGCGCTGGCGCGGATTGGCGTAGCGCGCCGCCCAGCGGATCGAAGCGTCGCCGGCGGAGCTGCGGACGAAGCAGACGCCGCCCTGCTCGCGGATCTGGCCGCAGAGGCGCTGCGCGTCGCCCGCCGACGCGAAGCCCGCGACCGAGACCCGGTTGAAGGTCCGGCCGCCGACCGTGATCGTCGTGGTGAGCGGCGCCCTTTCGCCAAGGTCGTAATGGGCCGCGGCCTGCTGCCAGGCGCGCTCGGCATTGGCTTCGCTGAGGAAGGCGCCGAGCTGGACGACGACCGGCGCCGAGCCGTTCGCGATCGCGACCTGCGGGCGGGCGCGCTGGAAATCGGAGACCGGCACGCGGGTGACCGCGGCGGCGCGGATCAGGGCCGGCCCGGGCGCGACCAGCTCGCGCGCCGCGGAGGCATATTGGACGCGGACCTCGGGGGCCGCCGGCGCCGGCTCGGTCGAGACCTGGCCGCGCTCGAGCGGCGCCTCGGCCGGCGCACGATAGGATTGCGCGCTCGGCACCCAGAAGGCGGGCGCCTCGGCGGGCCGCGCCTCGGCGACACGGACCGGGGCCGCGGGCGCCGGTGCCGGCGCTTCGGCGACCGGTGCCGGGGCGGACGCCTCGGCATAGGCCTCGCTGGCGGGCGGGGCGTTGAGGGCGAGACGGACCGGCTGGCCGGGATCCTGCACCGGGCTCACGCCGAGCAGGGCGGCGACCCGGGTCTGGCCGGCGCCGGGCCGGGCGAAGGCCGCCCATTGCTGCATGCGCGCCGGCAGCTCGGCCGGCGAAACGTCCTGCGCCGCGACGGCGCGGGCGCGGCGCCAGTCGCCGGCCATCGCATAAGCGAGAGCGAGGTTCTGGCGGGTGCGCGCGGTCGCGCCGGGCGCGCCGGGCGCGCGCGCCGCAGCTTCGAGGATCTGCACGGCGCGATCCACGCGGCCGGCCAGCGCGAAGGCGAGGCCGAGATCGGGCGCGGGCGCGCGGCCCTCCAGATCGTCGAGCCGGGCCTCGGCCGCGCGCGGATTGCCGGCGGCGATCTGCAGCAAAGCGACGCTGAGGCCCGCGCGGACGTTCGAGGGATCGAGCTCGATGACGTCGGCATAAGTGGTGCGGGCCGAAGCCAGCCGGCCCTGCTTCAGATAGATGTCGGCGAGCAGCTGGCGATAGCCGACGTCGCGCGGCGACAGGGCCACGGCCTGCTCCATCGCCGTCTTGGCCTGGTCGAGCTGGCCCTGATGAAGCGCCCGGGCGGCCTGATCGGCGAGCTGCGCGGCCTGGCGGTCGCTGCGCGAGGTGGCGCGCGCCGGCTCGTTGAGGCGGCGCATCGCCTCGGATTGGGCGCTGAAGCCCATCATCGTCATCGAGACGATGAGGGTGGAGGCGGCGGCTTTGAAGGCAATCCTGGTCATCGCTTCGGCCTTTTTCGGTTCACTTTCTCTTGCCGGCCGAAGCGGGAACCCGCGCGGCCAGCGATTCGATTTCGGGGAAGGATTCGAGCATGCGGTCGAGCGCCTCGGTGACGAGCTGCTGCGCCGACCGGCCGGTGACGGCGGTGGCGAGGCGCAGGCGCAGATGGCGCTCGGCATCGACGCGCAGGGTGAAGGCGGCCTTCTTGCCGGACACGGCGGGCGCGGCCCGCGCGGCCTCGCGCTTCGGCAGCTTCACCACCGAAGGGGCCGGCGCCGGCGCTGGCGCGGGTTCCGCCTCGGCTTCCGCGGCGAAGCTTTCGGCGATCGCCCGCTGCTGGGCGACGACCTCCGGCTCCGGAATGTCCTGCTGGGCGGGCTTCGGCGCCGGGGTCAACGCCGAGATCGAGCTCGGCACATGCTCGGGAAGATCGTCCTCATATTCACCGACGGGCTCGGGGCCCATGTCGTTCCAGCCGAGATCGTCGAACCCGGCATTGGCGGCATAGCCTTGCGGACGCATCGCCGGCCGGGCCGCGCCCTTGCGGGCGAGGAGGCCGGAGGAGAGCGAGGCGAAGGGTCGTGCTTCGTTCATCGCTGCCTCCCTCACTGGCCGATCACGCGCCGGCCGAAGCCTGACGCGGGACGGTTGGCGAGCGGATTGGGCATCTGGCCCGGCGCCGAGAAGACGGTGCGGCGGAAATTCTTCTCCAGCCGGTCGGCGATATAGTCCCAGAGCTCAGCGACCTCGGCGGCCGAGCGCGACTGGGGGTCGACCTCCATCACGGTGCGGCCGTCGATCATCGAGGCGGCGAAATCGGTGCGGTGGTGGATGGTGACCGGGGCGACGGTGCCGTGCTGCGAGAGCGCGACCGCGGCCTCGTAGGTGATCTTGGCCTTTGGCGTCGCGCCGTTGACGACGAAGATGAGCGGCTTGCCGGCGCGCTCGCAAAGGTCGACGGTGGCGCCGACGGCGCGCAGATCGTGCGGGCTCGGCCGGGTCGGGATGACGATCAGTTCGGCGACCTGGATCACGGACTGGATCGCCATGGTGATCGCCGGGGGGGTGTCAACGACGGCAAGGCGGAAGCCCTGCTGGCGAAGCACTTCGAGGTCGGCGCCCAGACGCGCGACCGTGGTCTGCGCGAAGGCGGGCATCTCGTCCTCGCGCTCGTTCCACCAGTCGGCGAGCGAGCCTTGCGGGTCGATGTCGATCAGGCAGACCGGCCCGTAGCCGGCCCGCTGCGCCTGCACGGCCAGGTGACCGGAGAGAGTGGTCTTCCCCGATCCGCCCTTCTGTGAGGACAATGCCAGTACGCGCATGAATATTCCCTCGTTCCCACGCTCGGACCCAGGCTTTGACCCCAAGCTTCTAAAAATCTGGTTAACTTCGCGGTGGGAATTCGCCCCGATTCCGGAGGACGGGGCGCATGGCGGCGCTCCCGAAAACTATGCTAAGATCGCGTTAAGCAATCCGGTTTAGGCACGGGCCGGATGCTTGCTTCCGGTGGGAGGATTTTGCGATGAACATGAAGACGCGCGTGCTCCTGCTCGCAACCGCGCTGGCCGGCGCCGGCGGCGCCG
>JAFAZM010000216.1 GCA_019239785.1 Sphingomonadaceae bacterium | reverse complement strand
GCGATCCGCGATGCGGTCAGCAACGCCGGTGCCGACAAGGTTTCCCTGATCGAGGAGCCGATGGCGGCCGCGATCGGCGCGGGCCTGCCGGTGGCCGAACCAGTTGGATCGATGGTCGTCGACATTGGCGGCGGGACCACGGAAGTCGGCGTCATCTCGCTGCAGGGCCTGGCCCTGTGCCGCTCGTCGCGCGTCGGCGGCGACAAGATGGACGATGCGATCGCCTCCTACGTTCGCCGCAACTACAATCTGCTGATCGGCGAGGCCACGGCCGAGCGGATCAAGAAGCAGGTCGGCGTCGCCAAGGCCCCGCCCAACGGCACCGACGGCGAGACAGTCCACATCAAGGGCCGCGACCTCGTCAACGGCGTCCCCAAGGAGATCACGATCAACCAGCGCCAGATCGCCGAGGCGCTCTCCGAGCCGGTCGGCACGATCGTCGAGGGCGTGCGCATCGCGCTCGAGAACACCGCGCCGGAGCTTGCCGCCGACATCGTCGACCAGGGCATCGTCCTGACCGGCGGCGGCGCCCTCTTGAAGGGGCTGGACGAGGTGCTCCGCGACGAGACCGGGCTGCCGGTCACCGTCGCCGACGATCCTTTGACCTGCGTCGCGATCGGCACCGGCCGGGCGATGGAAGAGGAAATCTTCCGCGGCGTCCTGCAGACGGCGTAAGCGGACGGAGCCAGGCGCGATGGCGCCGCCAAAGAACAGGCGCCTCGGTTTCTCCCGGAGGGCGCATTTCGGGCTGTTCCTCTCCTATGTGGTCGCGATCGGCGCGGCGATCATCGCCTTGCTGCTGCTTGCCATCTCGATCGTCGACCCGCGCGGCTTCTCCGCCCTGCGCGGGGCGGCGCTCGACGTCACCGCGCCGGTGGCGAGCGCCGGCCGTTCGGTGATCGATTTCTTCGGCGGGATCGGCGATTCCGTCTCCAATTACTGGCAGGCCGGCTCGGAGAATGCGGAGCTGAAGCAGCAGCTCGCCGAGGCGCGGCGGGAGCTGGTCCGGCGCCAGGCGGTGGAGTTCGACAATCGCCGGCTCAATGCCCTGCTCGGCCTCGCCAGGACGACCCAGGACGAGGTCACGATCGCGCGCGTCATCGCCTCCTCCTACGATTCGCCGCGGCGGCTCGCGACCATCTCGGCCGGGAGCGCGGCCGGGGTGGTGCCGGGCCAGGCGGTGCGCTCGCCGGACGGGCTGATCGGGCGCGTGCTCGAGACCGGGCGCTGGGCCTCGCGGGTGCTGATGATCACCGACGGGGCGAGCAACGTGCCGGTGCGGCTGGTCCGCGACGGCACGCCGGCGCTCGCGGTCGGCCGCGGCGACGGCACGATGGAGCTGCGGACGCTCGAGGTCGGCCAGAATCCGTTCCGCCGCGGCGACATCCTGGTCACTTCGGGCGTCGGCGGCCTGTTCCCGCCGGACATTCCGGTCGCAATGGTGGTCGCCTCGGAGAACGACACCGCGATCGCGCGGCCGATCGCCGATCCGGCGCGGATGGACTATGCGGTGGTGCTCCGGATCTTCCAGCCCGCCGCCAACGGCCCGCTCGCCGCCGCGCCGCCGCAGCCGGTGGCGCCGCCGGTCCAGGGCCCGCCGGTGCCGGCGACGCCGCATCCCGGCCAGCAGAACAATCCGCGCTATCAGCCGGCGCTGCAGCAGCCGCAGCCGGGGATGCTGACCGCCCCCGCACCGGCCGCGCCGCCGGCGCCGCCCGCGCAATGAGCCGCATCGCCGGCTCCGAAACCGAGGTCGCGATCCGCGACTTCCGGCGGCGCTACGTGCCGCTCTTCTCGACCCTTTTCGCGATCCTGCTGGGCGCGGTGCTGCCGGTGGTCGCGGAGAGCCCCTGGGTGCCCAATCTCGGCTTCCTCGTTCTCATCACCTGGCGGCTGATGCGGCCGGAGATCTGGCCGGCCTGGGCGGCGGCGGCGTTCGGCGTCGCCGCGGACCTGGTGAGCGGGGCGCCGCTCGGCCAATCGACCCTGCTCTGGACATTGATCTTCCTCGGCCTCGACAGCCTCGATTCCTTCCTTGGCGTTCGCGATTACTGGCTCGATTGGGCGGCGGCGGCGGCAGCGATTGCCTTCCACAGCGTCGGCGTGTGGTACATCGCGCTTTTGATGCACGCCGACATTGGATTTCTGGTTATGATACCCCAGCTTGCGATGAGCGTGCTGTTCTATCCGATCGCCGCGCGCCTCATCCTGTTCCTCGACCGCTGGCGGTTGTCGCGATGAAGTTCAATCTGTTCGGCAAGTCCCGTCTGATCACCGAGGCCGCCCAGGCGGCGACCTTCTCGCGGCGCTCCTTCCTGGTCTCGGCCGGCCAGATCGGAGTGGCCGGGCTGCTGGCCGGACGGATGGGCTATATCGCGATCGCGCAGAACGAGCGCTATGCCGAGATGGCCGAGGAGAACAGGGTCCAGATGCGGCTGATCCCGCCGCGGCGGGGCTGGATCGTCGATCGCTACGGCACGCCGATCGCGATCAATCGCGGCGACGTGCGCGTCGATCTGATCCCGGACCTGCTGCAGGACAAGGAGCGGGTGATCGCCGAGCTCGCCCGCCTGCTGCAGCTGCCGCCCGAGGAGGTGCAGCGAATCCACGACGATCTCGCCCAGGCCACCGGCTACCAGCCGGTGCCGGTCGCCGAGCATGTGACGCAGGAACAATATTTCGCGATCTCGGTCCGCCAGCCGGAGCTGCCCGGAGTCGCCCCGCTGCGCGCCTTCACCCGCTACTATCCGGAAGGGCCCGCCGTCGGCCATCTGGTCGGCTATGTCGGCGTGCCCAATAGGCAGGAATATGAGGCGGAGGACCACAATCCTTTGCTGATCACGCCAGGCTTCAAGGTCGGCAAGGAAGGGCTGGAGAAGGTGCTCGAGCAGCGCCTGCGCGGCCGGCCGGGCGCGGCGCGGATCGAGGTGACGGCGCGCGGCCGGCTGGTGCGCGAGCTGCAGACCCTGCCCGACCAGCGCGGCGCGCCGCTGAAGACGACGATCGACGCCGGCCTGCAGTCCTATGCCGCGCGGCGGGCCGGCAACCAGTCGGCGGCGGTGGTGGTGATCGACGTCACCAACGGCGACATCCTCGCTCTGGTCTCGATGCCCTGCTACGATCCGAACAGCTTCTCCGACGGGATCAGCCATTCGGAATGGGACATGATGGCGCAGGACGAGCGCCATCCTTTGATCAACAAGGTGCTCGGCGGCCTCTATCCGCCGGGCTCGACCTGCAAGCCGATGAACGCGCTTGCCTTGCTCGGCGCCGGCGTGAACCCGGAGGAACGGGTGGTCTGCGCCCATACCTACCGGGTCGGCAATGCGATCTTCCACTGCGACACCACGCACGGGCCGATCGCGATGAAGGACGCGGTCTCGCGCAGCTGCGACATCTATTTCTACGCGATGGCGCGGCGGGTCGGCATCCAGACGCTGGCGCCGATGATGCGCAACATGGGCTACGGCCAGCGCTTCGACCTGCCCTTCCCGAGCCAGCGCTTCGGCACCGTGCCCGATCCCACCTGGCTGCAGCGGCGCGAGCATCGCGACTGGGCCGAATATGACACGGTGAACATCTCGATCGGCCAGGGCTATCTGCTGGTCAATCCGCTGCAGCAGGCGGTCCAGGTGGCGCGGATCGCGAGCGGGCGGATGCTGCACCCGCGCCTGCTTGCCGACACGCCGGTGAACATGGGCGAGCCGCTGCCGGTCACCCAGGAGCATATGGAGTTCATCCGCGCGGCGATGGAGGCGGTGGTGAACGGCAACGGCACCGCCCGTGCCGCGGCGCTGCCTGTCGACGGGGTGAAGATGGCCGGCAAGACCGGCACCGCCCAGGTCCGCCGCATCTCCGCGGCCGAGCATGCCGGCGGCGTCCGCTCCAATTCGGCGCTCTCCTGGCGGATGCGCGACCACAGCCATTTCATCGCCTACGCGCCGACCGACCGGCCGCGCTACGCCTGCGCGGCCCTGGTCGAGCATGGCGGCTTCGGCGCCCAGGCGGCGGCGCCCCTGGTCAAGGACGTGATGACCTATTTGTTCGACAAGGACAAGGCGATGCAGGCGCTGGCCCCGCTCGAGGCGCAATGGGGCGGCAACATATTGGAGCGGATGGACCGCGAGACCCGCGCCTGGGCGGCGCGCCCGCCCGGGAGCTCCGGCCCCCCGGTGGTGATGACGTGAGGGCGGCGGCATTCATTCCTCCCCGGAACGGGGAGGGGGACCAGCCGAAGGCT
>JAFAZM010000027.1 GCA_019239785.1 Sphingomonadaceae bacterium | reverse complement strand
CCGCCGAAGCGATCGCCGCCGCCGTAACCGCCGCCGCCGCCGCCGAAGCGATCACCGCCGCCGCCGTAGCCGCCGCCGCTCCGCTCCTGGTATCCGCTGAAATTGTCTTCGCCGAAGCCGTCGCGCTTGTCTCTGCCGCGCCCGCCGCGCTCTCCGCGGCGCCCTCCGTCGAAACCCATCCGTCCTATAACTTTCGTGCGCCCATACCCCTGTCAAACCACCGCGCCGGGCCCAAGCGCGCAACGGCCTTTGCGCCGGAAGTCGGCGCACACGCGACTCACATAGACGAAAATATCCAAAGCCGCGAGCGCTTTTGGCTGTGGATTGTTTTTGCGGCACGCGCCGCGATTGCCCGCGCCCGCCGCTTCATGCATGGCGATGCCGAGAAGCACGCACAAGGACCGTCATGCCCGAGGCCCTCGCCATCTTCACCCAGGCCGAAGCCTGGGCCGCGCTCGCGACTTTGATCGTGCTCGAAGTCGTGCTCGGCATCGACAATCTGATCTTCATCTCGATCCTTTCCAACAAGCTGCCCGAGGCGAACCGGGCGAAGGCGCGGCGGCTCGGTATCAGCCTGGCGCTGGTGCTGCGCCTCGTTCTGCTCTCGGGAATCGCCTGGCTGGTCGGGCTCACCGCGCCGGTCTTCGACATCGGCCTCCAGGGCGCGCCGGGCGCCCATGGCGAGCCCGGCTTCGAGACCGCCTTCTCCTGGCGCGACCTGATCCTGATCGCCGGCGGCCTGTTCCTGGTCTGGAAGGCGACCAAGGAGATCCACCACAATGTCGATCCCGGCCCGGCCGACGACGTCTTCGACACCTCGAAGGCGGCGCTCGGCTTCGGCGCGGCGATCGTCCAGATCCTGCTGCTCGACATCGTCTTCTCGATCGATTCGATCCTCACCGCGGTCGGGATGACCGACCAGCTGCCGATCATGATCGCCGCGGTGCTGGTCGCGGTCGGGGTGATGCTGCTCGCCGCCGACCCGCTCGCCAACTTCATCGCGAAGAACCCCACCGTGGTGATGCTGGCTTTGGGCTTCCTGCTGATGATCGGCGCGGTGCTGATCGCGGACGGCTTCGGCGTGCACGTGCCGAAGGGCTACATCTATGCTGCGATGGCCTTTTCCGCCCTCGTCGAGGGGCTCAACATGTGGGCGCGGCGGGCGCGCCGCGCCGAGCCCGGCGGCGGCGAGGGCTCCGACCGAGGCCATTGAGCGTTAACCCGGCAGCGCCTATGCGAAAGTCATGACCGTCCATCTGCACGAGGAAGACCTGCCCGAGGGGCTGCTGGCCGACGGCCCGATCGCCGTCGACACCGAGACGATGGGCCTCCAGCTCGGCCGCGACCGGCTCTGCGTCGTCCAGCTTTCCGACGGGAATGGCGACGAGCATCTCGTCCGCTTCGCCGCGGGCAGCCGCTACGACGCGCCGAACCTGAAGGCGGTGCTGGCCGATCCGGCGCGGCTGAAGCTCTATCATTTCGCGCGCTTCGATCTCGCCTCGATCTACGCCTATCTCGGCGTGATGGCGGCGCCGGCCTATTGCACCAAGACCGCCTCGCGGCTGATCCGCACCTATACCGACCGGCACGGCCTCAAGGATCTGATCAAGGAAGTGCTCGGCCAGGAAATCTCCAAGCAGCAGCAGAGCTCGGACTGGGGCGCGCCCGAACTCTCCGACGCGCAGAAGGATTATGCCGCCGCCGACGTGCGTTTTCTGCACGCGCTGAAGGAGAAGCTCGATCTGAGGCTGGCGCGCGAGGGACGGACCGCGCTTGCCCAGGCCTGCTTCGACTTCCTGCCGCACCGCGCCCTGCTCGATCTCGCCGGCTGGGCGGAGCAGGACATCTTCGCCCATGTCTGAGCAGGCGGATCAGGAGCGGCGGGTCAAAAGGGGCTGGGCGATCCCCGGCGGCGGCCACGACCGGCTCGTCCGGATCCTCAAGATCGGCCTGCCGGCCCTGGTCGGCGTCGTCCTGGCCTTCCTCTTCTTCGCGCCGCTCGAGGACAAGCAGGAGGTGAGCTTCCTGCTCGACAAGAACAAGGTGCAGACCGCGCCCGAACGGCTGCGCGTCGCCGCCGCCCAATATCGCGGCCAGGACAATCAGGGCCGGCCGTTCGTGCTCAGCGCGCAATCGGCGGTGCAGCAGACCTCGGCCAATCCGATCGTCGAGATCAGCAACATGAACGCCCAGATCCAGCTCCAGAACGGGCCGGCCCGGATCGATGCCGGCCGCGCCCGCTACAATATGGACACCGACCATGTCGAAGTGGTCGGTCCGATCCAGTTCGCCGCCGCCGACGGCTATCGGATGGGCACGCGCGACGTCGATGTCGACCTGCGCAACAACACGCTGACCAGCCGCGGCAGCGTCGAGGGGCAGATGCCGCTCGGCACCTTCCAGGCCGGCCAGCTCCACGCCAATCTGCCCGACCGGACCGTCGTGCTTTCCGGCCGCGCCCGCTTGCATATCGTGCAAGGGCGCCTCAGATGAGCGGCATGAAGCGCTTCCTGCCCGTCCTGCTCCTGCCGCTGCTCGCGGTCGCGCCCGCTCTGAGCCAGTCGGGCGCCCAGCCCAAGGCCGGCGGCAGCAATGCGCCCGTCGACGTCGGCGCCGACCGGATCGAGGTCCAGGATCGGGCGAACCGCGCCATCCTTTCGGGCAACGTCGTCGCCACCCAAGGCAATCTCACGATGAACTCGGCCCGGCTGACCGTGATCTATGCCAACCATCCCAGCGGCGCCGGCGGCGGTGCCGGGGGCACCCAGATCCAGCGGCTCGAAGCGAGCGGCGGCGTTCGCCTGCGCACCCCGACCGAGACCGCGCACAGCCAGTTCGCGATCTACGACGTGCCGCGCCGGCTGGTGACGATGATCGGCGGCGTCAATCTCGACCAGGGCGCCAACCACGTCCAGGGCGGACGGCTGGTGCTCGATCTCGACACCCATCGCGCGGTCGTCGACGGCGGCGCCTCGGGCAGCCAGTCGCGGGGCGGCCGAGTCACCGGCCGCTTCACCGTGCCGCCGCGCCAGACCGGCGGCTGAGCCGGCCCGACCCTCCGCCACATTTCTCTATGCAAGAATCTTGCCGGGTTGAGCCCGCGGCCCGCCTCGCCTAATGGGGACAAGGGACTAAGCATCGTGCGGAAAAGTGGAAACCGGTTTTCCGCGACAACGATGCGGCAACAAATATCTGGAGCGCGTGGCGCGATGGACATCGCGACACGCACTCCAGCGGAGCGCGCATGAACGACAGCGTCACCATCGACCGGCCGGCCGCGGAGGATAAAGGCGCGTCGCTCGATCACGGCCTCTGCGTCGTCTCGATCGCCAAATCCTACGACAAGAAGGCGGTGCTGACCGACGTCTCGCTTGGCGTCGACCGCGGCGAGGTGCTCGGCCTGCTCGGCCCCAACGGCGCCGGCAAGACCACCTGCTTCTATTCGATCATGGGCCTGGTGAAGCCGGACAGCGGCCGCATCCTGCTCGACGGCAACGACATTACCGGCCTGCCCATGTATCGCCGCGCGATCCTCGGCCTGGGCTACCTCCCGCAGGAAACCTCGATCTTCCGCGGCCTCACCGTCTCGCAGAACATCATGGCCGTGCTCGAGGTGGCCGAGCCGGACAAGAAGGCGCGCAACGACCGGCTCGAGCAATTGCTCGCCGAGTTCCACATCGAGCGGCTGCGCGACGCGCCGGCCATGGCGCTGTCGGGCGGCGAGAGAAGGCGCTGCGAGATCGCCCGCGCGCTTGCCGCCAATCCCTCGATCATGCTGCTCGACGAGCCCTTCGCCGGCATCGACCCGATCTCGATCCAGGACATTCGCGACCTCATCGTCGCGCTGAAGCAGCGCAATATCGGCGTGCTGATCACCGACCATAATGTCCGCGAGACGCTCGACATCGTCGACCGCGCCTGCATCATCTATGGCGGCCAGGTCCTGTTCGCCGGCAGCCCCGAGGACCTCGTCGCCGACGAGAATGTCCGCCGCCTCTATCTGGGCGAGAGCTTCGAGCTGTAATCATGGCGCTGGGGCCTCGCCTCGATCTCAGGCAATCCCAATCCCTGGTGATGACGCCGCAGCTGCAGCAGGCGATCCGCCTGCTCGCGCTGAGCAATCTCGAGGTGGAGAGCTTCATCGCCGAGGAGATCGAGAAGAATCCCCTGCTCGAAAGCGGCGGCGCGGCCGAGCCCGAGCCGGGCGGCGAGCGCGAGCCGGAGGCCGAGGCGGCGCCGGCCGAGGCGCCGGACGCGCTGCCCGAGATCGACGCCGGTGGCGGCGAGGCGGCGCTCGACATCGACCCCCAGAGCGAGGATTTCCACCAGGACAGCGCCGCCGACGCGATGGCCGGTCCGCAGAGCGGCCTCGGCCTGGACGGCGCCGCCGGCCGCGGCGCCGAGGACGGCGTCGATTTCGACAGCTTCTCGGGCGAGCAGGTCTCGCTGCACGAGCATCTCCGCCGCCAGGCGGGCGAGATCCTGTCGGGCGCGGACCTAATCATCGCCGACCGGATCATCGAGCAGATCGAGGAGACCGGCTATCTTCACGCGCCTTTGTCGGAGATCGCCCGGCAGCTCGGCGCCCCGCTCCACGAGGTCGAGCGCGTGCTCGCCGTGATCCAGACCTTCGATCCGGCCGGGGTCGCCGCGCGCAGCCTTGCCGAATGCCTGGCGCTGCAGGCGAAGGACGCGAACCGCTACGATCCGGCGATGGCGCGGCTGATCGACAATCTCGACTATCTCGCCAGGGGCAATGTCGCGGCGCTGAAGCGGATTTGCGGCGTCGACGACGAGGACATGGCGGACATGATCCGCGAGCTGCGGGCGTATGACCCGAAGCCGGGCTGCCGCTACGGCGGCGAACCGGTGCAAGCGGTGGTACCCGACCTGTTCGTGACGCGCTCGCGCGGCGGGTGGTCGATCGAATTGAACGCCGCGACGCTGCCGCGGGTGCTGGTCAACCGTCGATACCACGCCGAGCTGGCGGCGGGCGCGCAGGACCGCGCCTCGAAGGCGTGGCTGGGCGACATGCTGGCGGGCGCCAACTGGCTGGTGAAGGCGCTCGACCAGCGGCAGCGGACGATCGTTCGCGTCGCGACCGAGATCGTCCGGCAGCAGGAGGCGTTCTTCCTCCACGGCGTCCAGCACCTGAAGCCGATGACGCTGGCCAAGGTCGCCGAGGCGATCGAGATGCACGAATCGACGGTGAGCCGCGTCACCTCGAACAAATATCTGTCGTGCGAACGCGGGCTATACGAGCTGAAGTATTTCTTCACGAGCGGCGTGGCATCGGCCGATGGCGGCGATGCGGTGTCGGCGGAGGCGGTGAAGAGCCAGATCCGCGCGCTGATCGCCGCCGAGGATCCGAACGCGATCCTGTCGGACGATCAGCTGGTCGACCTGCTCCGTGCCAAGGGCTTCGATATCGCCCGGCGGACCGTGGCCAAATATCGCGAGGCGCTGCGCATCCCGAGCTCAGTGCAGCGCAGACGGGAGAAGGCCGTGCCGGCCTGACAGCTCTGCCATGGCAGCCCGGCGCGGCGGTCCCGAACTGGAGCGTGAGGAACAGTCGATGCAGATCACGGTTTCGGGCAAGCAAGTGGAGATGTCGGACGCGCTTCGCACCCGCGTCGCCCAGCAACTCGATCTGATCGCCGG
>JAFAZM010000362.1 GCA_019239785.1 Sphingomonadaceae bacterium | reverse complement strand
TAGAGACGGATCGCACCGCGGGGAAGCGCCGCCCGCGCGCTCACATGTTCGGATAATTGGGGCCTCCGCCGCCCTCGGGCACCACCCAGTTGATGTTCTGGGTCGGGTCCTTGATGTCGCAGGTCTTGCAGTGGACGCAATTCTGCGCGTTGATCTGCAGCCGCGGCCCGGCCGCTTCCTCGACGAACTCGTAGACGCCGGCCGGGCAATATCTCTGCTCCGGCCCCGCATAATCGGGCAGGTTGATCTGGACCGGGATGTCCGGATCCTTCAGCGTCAGGTGGATCGGCTGGTCCTCCTCATGATTGGTGTTCGAGATGAACACCGAGGAAAGCCGGTCGAAGCTGATCACGCCGTCGGGCTTCGGGTAGGCGATCGGCGGCACCAGATCCTTGCGCCACAGGCCCTCATTGTCCGGATGGTGCTTCAGGGTGAACGGCAGGCCGATCCTGAGCTGCCGCATCCACATGTCGGCGCCGGCGAGCAGCGTGCCGGCGAAGCCGCCCCATTTCGCCACCAGCGGCTCGACATTGCGCACCTTCCTGAGCTCGTCCGCGATCCAGGAGGAACGGACCGACGGCTCGTAATCGTCGAGCAGGTCGCCGCCCCGGTCGGCCGCGAGCGCTGCGAAGGCGGCCTCGGCGGCGAGCATGCCGGACTTCATCGCGGTATGGCTGCCCTTGATCCGGGGCACGTTCACGAAGCCCGCGGCGCAGCCGATCAGGGCGCCGCCCGGGAAGGCCAGCTTCGGCACCGCCTGCCAGCCGCCCTCGTTGATCGCCCGCGCGCCGTAGGAGACGCGGCGGCCACCTTCCAGGAACTGGCGGATCGCCGGGTGCTGCTTCCAGCGCTGGAACTCCTCGAATGGCGAGAGCCAGGGATTCCTGTAGTTGAGCGCAACCACGAACCCCAGGGCGACCTGGTTGTTCTCCTGATGGTAGAGGAAGCCGCCGCCCCAGGCGTCGTCGAGCGGCCAGCCCTGGGTGTGGATGACGCGGCCCGGCTCGTGCTTTTCCGGGTCGATGTCCCACAGCTCCTTGAGGCCGATGCCGTAGGTCTGCGGCTGGCTCTCCGAATCCAGTTCGAAGATCCGCTTCAATTCCTTGGTGAGGTGGCCGCGCGCACCTTCCGCGAAGAAGGTGTAGCGGCCGTGCAGCTCCATGCCGGGCTGGTAGTCGGGCTTGTGGGTGCCGTCGCGGGCGACGCCCATGTCGCCGGTGGCGACGCCTTTCACCGAGCCGTCCTCGTTGAACAATATCTCGGCGGCGGCGAAGCCGGGGAAGATCTCGACGCCGAGCGCCTCGGCCTGGCCCCCCAGCCAGCGGCAGAGATTGCCGAGGCTGAGCGTGTAGGTGCCCTTGTTGTTCATGAAGGGCGGCATCAGGAGGTGCGGGAAATCATATTTCTTGCCGGCGGTCAGCACCCAATGCTCATTCCTGGTGACCGGCACGGTCAGCGGGCTGTCCCGTTCCGCCCAGTCCGGAATGAGCTCGTCGATCGCCCGCGGATCGACGACCGCGCCCGACAGGATATGGGCGCCGACCTCGGAGCCTTTCTCGAGGATGCAGACCGAAAGCTCGCGGCCGGCGGCTTCGGCGAGCTGCTTCAGCCGGATCGCTGCCGCCAGCCCGGCCGGACCGGCGCCGACGATCACGACGTCATAAGGCATCGACTCGCGTTCAGCCATTCACCGTCTCCGCCGCTCCTGTCGTCGCAAAGGCCTAACGCTCCGGCAGATAAACAGCCCTCATGTGATTGACCAGCCCGGCCCGCGCCCGGTCAAAGGAACCTGTTTTTGCGTGGGACTCGTATCATGACCTCGAGCTGGGCGGCGAGCGCCCTCGATTGGTGGCAGGAAGCCGGCGTCGACACCTTCGTCGGCGAGGAGCCCCGCGACTGGCTCAATCCCAAAGCCAAGGCCGCGCCGGCTGCCCCCGCGCCGCCGCCGCCGGCCGCCCTCCCCGACAATCTCGACGCCTTCCGCGACTGGCTGGCGACCACGCCC
>JAFAZM010000323.1 GCA_019239785.1 Sphingomonadaceae bacterium | reverse complement strand
CGCCGCGCCCCCCATGTCGGCGAGGACGTCATCGTCCAGCTGATCGGCGAGGCCCGCGCCGACGCCGATCCGGCCGAGGTGGTCAGCGTCCTCGTCAAGCAGCTGGTCCGCACCACCGCCACCCATTACGAGCTCTGCCAGCACAATCCGCCTCTGACCTTCCGCATCGCCAAGGCCCGGGTCGCCGAGATCCACCGCATCATCCCGCTCTCGGAACTGCTCTCCTGAAAGTTTCCCGCTCGATCTATTGATTGTCGGATATTTCCGATACACAATCTCCGGCTCATCGCTCCCGGAGGTTGCCGATGTCCGCCCTCTTCGCTTGCCCCGTCGCCCCGGCGCGTCCGCTTGACTGGACTGCCATTCCGGAAGCGGCCGCCTTGCTCGCCGACTGCGCCGCCGATCCGCCGCCCACGCGCGTGACCAGGATCGAGGGCCTCAGCACCTACCATGCCCCGCTCTATGTCGGCGCGCGGGTGCGCCGGCTGCGGGCGATCCATCGCGCCGAGGCGCGCCGCCTGCTCGCCGCCGCCGATGCCTCCCGCGATTATGCGGCCTTCGAGGCCCATTGCCGCCGCAATGTCCAGCAGGCGATCGCCGACGCGCTGCTCGAGGCCGCCCTGGCCCGCTCCGCCGCCTGCGACGCCCGGGCGCTCGCTGCTACAGGTTGAGACGGCGCCCGCCCCGCTCGCTTTCGGCCCGGGCACCTTTATAGAGCGGAGTCGTCTGCTCTCAGGGCGGATGCAGGCTGGAATTGGAGCGGACCCTTGTCGCAGGCCTATGATGTGCTGATCGTCGGAACCGGCCATGGCGGCGCCCAGGCCGCGCTTGCCCTGCGCCAGGGCAAGTTCGGGGGCAGCCTGGCGATGCTCGGCGCCGAGCCCGATCCGCCCTATGAGCGGCCGCCGCTCTCCAAGGATTACCTCTCCGGCGAGAAGTCGTTCGACCGCATCCTCCTCCGGCCGGAAAGTTTTTGGGCGGAGCGCGGGATCGACTTGCTGCCCGGCCGCCGGGTGACCGGGGTCGATCCGGCCGCGCATGCGGTCGCGCTCGAAGACGGCGGCCGCATCTCCTACGGCAGGTTGATCTGGGCCGCGGGCGGCGAGCCCCGGCGCTTGCCCTGCGCTGGCGGCGATCTCGCCGGCGTGCATGCGATCCGCACCCGCGCAGACGTCGATCGGCTGATCGCGGAGCTGCCGCGCGTCTCGCGGGTCGTGGTGATCGGCGGCGGCTATATCGGGCTCGAGGCGGCGGCTGTGCTCGCCAGGCTCGGTAAGCAGGTCGTGCTGCTGGAAGCGCTCGACCGGGTGCTCGCCCGCGTCGCCGGCGAGACCCTCTCCCGCTTCTACGAGGCCGAGCATCGCGCCCACGGCGTCGACCTGCGGGTCGGCGTCGCCGTCGACTGCATCGAGGCGCGGGGCGGCGTCGTCTGCGGCGTCCGCCTCGCCGGCGGCGAAATCCTCCCGGCCGACGCCGTGATCGTCGGCATCGGCATCGTCCCCGCGGTGGCGCCCTTGCTCGCCGCCGGCGCGGAGGGCGGCGACGGCGTCCGCGTCGACGCCCACTGCCGGACCTCGCTGCCGGACGTCTATGCGGTCGGCGACTGCGCGCTGCATGACAATCTTTACGGCGCGGGCCGGCCGCTCCGCCTCGAATCGGTGCAGAACGCCAACGACCAGGCCACCACGGCCGCGCGCGACATCGTCGGCCAGGGCGCGCCCTACGATGCCGTCCCCTGGTTCTGGTCCAACCAATATGATTTGCGCCTGCAGACGGTCGGCCTCTCGGCCGGCTTCGACCGCGAGATCGTCCGCGGCGATCCCGCCGTCCGCGCCTTCTCGGTGGTCTACCTGCGCGAAGGCCGCGTGATCGCGCTCGACTGCGTCAACGCGACCCGCGACTATGTCCAGGGCCGTGCCCTGGTCGCCGCCCGCGCCGTGCTCCCGCCCGAGCGGCTCACCGATCCCGGCGTCCCGCTGAAGGAGCTGTTGGCCGCTGCCGTATGACGATGACGGCGCCGGTGCCAAGCTTCTCGATCCTGCTCACCCGGCGCTGGCCGGCCGAGGTCGAAGCCCGGCTCGCCGAGCGCTACGCCGTGACCTTGCGGGTGCCGGATGCGCCGATGACGCGGGCCGAGCTGCAGGCGGCGCTGCGCAGCCACGACGCGCTCTGCCCGACGGTCACCGACACGATCGACGCCGACCTGCTCGGCGTGGACGGGCGCCGGGTCCGCTTCATCGCCAATTACGGCGTCGGCCATGCCCATATCGATCTCGGCGCGTGCCGCGCGCTCGGCATCCGGGTCAGCAACACGCCGGACGTCCTAACCGACGCGACCGCCAATCTCGCCATCCTGCTGATGCTGATGGCCAGCCGCCGCGCCGGCGAAGGCGAGCGGCTGCTGCGCGCCGGCCGATGGCCCGGCTGGGCGCCGACCCAGCTGATCGGCGGCGACCTCCAGGGGCGGCTGCTCGGCATCCTTGGCTTCGGCCGGATCGGGCAGGCGGTCGCCGCCAAGGCCCGGGCGGCCTTCGGCATGCGCATCGGCTTCCACGCCCGGCGCCGGCCGGAGCCACCGTCCCAGCAAGCCGGCGCCGACTATTTCGCCGATCTCGACGCCCTGGTCGCCGCCGCGGACATACTCTCGATCCACGTTCCGGGCGGCGCGGAGACCCGGCATCTGATCGACGCGCGCCGGCTCCGGCTGATGAAGCCGGGCGCGATCCTGATCAACACCGCGCGCGGCACGATCGTCGACGAGGCGGCGCTTGCCGCGGCGTTGCGCGAAGGCCGGCTCGCCGCCGCCGGCCTCGACGTCTACGAGCGCGAGCCGGCCGTCGAGCCGGCCCTGCGCGCGCTCGAAAATGCGGTGCTGCTGCCGCATCTCGGCAGCGCCACGCTGGACACGCGCATCGCCATGGGCCTGCGCGTCGCCGCCAATCTCGATGCCTTTTTCGACGGCCTGGAGCCGCCGGACCGGGTGGCGTGAAGCCGGGCGCCGTCCCGTCGTGCCGCCGACCGCCGCCTTGCGCGGTCCGCGCCGCCCCGCTAGATCGCTATGCGCCGCGGGTGTAGCTCAATGGCAGAGCAGAAGCTTCCCAAGCTTACGACGGGGGTTCGATTCCCCTCACCCGCTCCATTGAAACCGCGCGCCCCGGTCCGGGCAGCCCGGATATCCGCATGACCGAGAACGTGCCGGAGGCGCGGGCCACGATCGCTTCGCTGCAGGCGGTGCGCTTCTTCGCGGCCCTGCTCGTGGCGCTGGATCATGTCCGTCTCGACGGCTCCGAGCTGGCGGCGAAGCTCGGCCTCCCCTTCGCCTTTCCCATCTTCTCGGGCCGGCTTGGTGTGGAGATTTTCTTCCTGATCAGCGGTTTCATCATGGTCCACATCACCACCGGCGAGAACGGCTGGAGAACGCGCCCCGGCCGGTTCCTGCGCGAACGCGCAATTCGCATCGTGCCCGGCTATTGGCTCGCCACCCTCACCGTCGTCCTGATCGTCGCCGCCGCCCGCCTTCATGCAGCCGGCGAGGCGCCTTCCTGGAGCGCGATCCGCCTCCTCACCAGCTTCCTTTTCCTTCCCCACATCGATCCGCCCTTCGGCTTGCGCGTGCCGATCCTCAATCAGGGCTGGACGCTCAATTACGAGATGTTCTTCTATCTGCTGTTCGCGGTCGCGCTCGCCTTTCCCAGACGGCGAGGGCTCATCTTCCTGGTCACCGCCTTTGTCGCCCTGGCCGCCTGCGGACAGCTGATCTCCTGGACCGTGGGCGATGCCGCCGCGCCTTCCGCCGGCGCACCGCTCGTGCTTGCCGTGCTCCGCTTCTGGATGGAGCCGATCATCCTGCTCTTCCTGGCCGGCGCCGTCTTCGGCGTCGTAAGGCAGCACGTCTCGGCCAAATGGGGCCTGCCCCGCTGCCGGCATGCGATCCCGATCTCCTTCCTGCTCATCGCCCTTTATTCCTGCTTCGGAATCGCCTTCGGGGATGCCGGCGCGCTCCGGCTGCCGGTTGCAATCATCGTCGTCGGCCTGTGCTGCATGACCGCGGAACCGCCGGAAGCGGGTTTCTCGCGGGCCGCCCTGGTGCGTGCGGGGGATGCCTCCTACAGCCTTTACCTCTTCCATTCGCATGTCTTCCTGCTGCTCGCGGCAATCTGGCGCCGGACCGCGCTTTCTCAGGTCAGCCTGGAGGTCTTTCCCTTCCTCGCTCTCGCCGCCGCGGTCTGCGTCTCTCTGGCGATGCACCGGCTGTTCGAGAAACCCGTGTCGAAGCTTCTCCGCAGGCTCACCGGCCCTCGGCCGCGCCCGGACGAGGTGCAGTTTGCGGCAAGATGGTAGGCTGCGTTCGGCCCGCGCAGGGCCGTCGCTTGTCGCGGGTCGGGTCTGCGCTGCACCATCAGCGGTTGATCCGATGCAATCGGATCACAAACCGCTCTAGGACCGCTTCAGCAGCCGCTCCACGCTGTCGTCGGCGGTCGCCTGCTTGCCCTTTTTGCCGCCCGCGCGGTTTCCCGCCTCGCGCTCGAGCGCGTCGCGGATCTTCTCGATCTCGGTGTCGGTCAGATGCTCGATGCCGATGAAGTCGGCGCGCGCCTTGCTCACGGCGCGGAGCAGCTCGTCCAGCTTCGCCTGGATCGCCGCGCCATCGCGATTCTGGCTGTTCTGGATCAGGAACACCATCAGGAAGGTGACGATCGTCGTCGCGGTGTTGATCACCAGCTGCCAGGTGTCGGAATAACGGAAGACCGGCCCGGTCACGCCCCAGATCACGATCAGCAGCAAGGCGGTGACGAAGGCGAAGGACTGGCCCGCAAAGGCCGCGATGCGCGCCGCGCACCAGTTGAACAGACGATTCATCCTGCCTCTCCGGGAAGATTCGCGCCGACAAAGCGAGCGAGCCTGACGGATTGTTCCCGCGCCAGAACGACCGCCTCAGACGACCTCCGGCCCCGCCTGCAGCCCCGCCGCCAGCAGCCGCGCGAGCAGGTCGGCCCTGCAGGCTTCGAGCAGCTCCGCGTCGGTGCTGCGGATCACGAAATTGGCGCCGACCCCGCCCTCGCGGAAGAAAGGATAGGAGCCGATCTGGCAGCCGGGATGGGCGCGCTCGGTCTCGCCGAGCAGGTCCGCCACCTCGCTCTCCGGCGCCCGGCAGCCGATCGTCGCCGAGAGCAGCGGCTTGCCGCCTTCGAGCTGCCCCGACAGCGCCTCGAGCATCAGCCCGGCGATATGCGGCACCCCGGCGAGGATGAAGATGTTGCCGACCCTTATCCCCGGCGCGCCCGACATCCGGTTGGGGATCAGCTCGGCGCCCTCGGGCACACGCGCCATCCGGAGCCGCGCCTCGGTGAGCCCGCCGCGCGTCGCATAATAAGCCTCCAATATCGCCCGCGCCTGCGGATGGATGACGACGCCGACGCCGAGCGCGGCTGCGATCGCATCGACGCTGATGTCGTCATGGGTCGGGCCGATCCCGCCGGTGGTGAACAGATAATCGTAGGCGGTGCGCAGCGCGTTCACCGCCGCGCCGATCCGGGCGAGATCGTCGGGCACGACCCTCACCTCGGCCAGCCTGATCCCCTGCAGGTTCAGCCAGGTGCCGATCTGGGCGATGTTCCGGTCCTGCGTCCGCCCCGACAGGATCTCGTCGCCGATCACCAGCAGGCCGGCCGTCCAGATGCGCTCGGAAGTCATCGGGCCTCCTTCGATACGGGCCTTCGCCAGGCTCAGTCCCTACTCAGGATGAGCGAGAAGGGAACGGCCTTTTGTACACCCGCTCATCCTGAGTAGCCGTTGAGCTTGTCGAAACGGCGTATCGAAGGGCATGGGTGCAAATTAACGCAAGCATCGCTATATCGGTCCGATGGACACCTACCTCCTCGACCGCGAGGCCGGCATCGTCGGCCGCCATGGCGCGATCAAGCTGCACGGCCCCGAAGCCTTTGCCGGCATGCGCGCCGCCGGCCGCCTCGCCGCCGAGATCCTCGACGCCCTGGTGCCGCACGTCGTCCCCGGCGTCACCACCCAAGAGCTGGACGACATCGTCCACCGGATGACGGTCGATGCCGGCGGCGTGCCCGCGACCCTGGGCTATCGTGGCTACACGAAGAGCTGCTGCACCTCGGTCAACCATGTCGTCTGCCACGGCATTCCGGGCGACCGTCCGCTGCGCGACGGCGACATCGTCAACATCGACGTGACCCCGATCCTGAACGGCTGGCACGGCGACACCAGCCGCATGTACCTGGTCGGCGACGTCCCCATCAAGGCGCGCAAGCTGGTCCAGATCACCTATGAATGTCTGATGCTCGGCATCGCCCAGGCGAAGCCCGGCAACCATCTCGGCGACATCTCGCACGCCATCCAGAGCCATGCGGAGGCGCAGCGTTACTCGGTCGTCCGCGACTTCTGCGGCCATGGCCTCGGCCGCGTCTTCCACGACGCGCCGGAGGTCGTCCACGCCGGCCGCCCCGGCACCGGCCCCGAGCTCCGCCCGGGCATGTTCTTCACGATCGAGCCGATGATCAACATCGGCAAGCCGGCATCCAAGATCCTCGACGACGGCTGGACCGCAGTCACCCGCGACCGCAGCCTGTCGGCCCAGTTCGAACATTCGATCGGCATCACCGTGGACGGCTGCGAGATTTTCACCAAAAGCCCTAAAGGTCTCGACGCGCCTCCTTACGCCTGAGCCGGGCCCAACTTTCCCCGTCATCCCCGCGAAAGCGGGGAAACGCGGCATGCCTGCGCCTCTGCATCCCGCCCGAAAACAGCGACGGAAGCCGCCTGCGGCGGCCGGCCGGCGTTACTTCCCGGCCCGCGCCCCCAACGCCGTCGCCACTGCTTCCGCCAACGCCGCCGGCCCGTAAGGCTTCGGGATCACCCGGAACTCCGAGGCGGCGCCCTTGATCAGGTCGTCGCTATAGCCGGAGGCGAGCAGCACCGGCATGCCGGGATGGCTCCGGTGGACGCGGCGCGCCAGCTCGATACCGCTCGTGCCCGGCATGACGATGTCGGAGAGGATGAGATCGACCGGAGCCGCGGGCTCGGCGAGATGCGCCAGCGCCTCCTCGGCCGAGGCGGCGCCGATCACCCGATAGCCGATGTCCGACAATACCCCTTCCGCGAAGTCCCGGACAAGATCGTTGTCCTCGACGAGCAGGATCGTCTTGCCCTCGATGCGGACCATCTCCTCGCGATTCTCGGTGGCGGCCGCGAGCGCCTTGCTCGAGCGCGGCAGGAAGATGCGGACGATCGTGCCCTTGCCCTGCTCCGATTCGATCTCGGCCCGGCCGCCGGTCTGGGCGGCGAAGCCGTGGATCTGGCTGAGCCCGAGCCCGGTGCCCTTGCCGATCGCCTTAGTGGTGAAGAACGGCTCGAAGGCGCGGCTCAGCACCTCGGGCGTCATCCCCTGGCCGGTGTCGGCAACCCCGATGCAGATCTCCTCCGCGCCCGCGACGTTCGTCGTGGTCAGGGTCAGCCGGCCGCCCTCGGGCATCGCGTCGCGGGCATTGATCGCGGCATTGAGCAGCGCGGATTCGAGCTGCGCCGGGTCGACCTCCACCCGCCACAGGTCCGGAGCGAGATCGAGCTTCACCTCGATCCGGCTGCCGAGCATCCGTCCGAGCACGTCGGCGAGCGCGTCGAAGCGCACGTTGAGGTCGACCACTTCGGGCTTCAGCGCCTGGCGGCGGCCGAAGGCGAGCAGGTGGCTGGTCAGCGAGGTGGCGCGCTCGGCGGTCTCGATGATCGCATCGAGATAGCGGTCGCGTTTCTCGTCCGAGAGATCGGAGCGCTTCAGCATTTCGGCCGAGCCGCGCACCACCGTGATCAGATTGTTGAAATCGTGGGCGATGCCGCCGGTCAGCTCGCCGAGCGCCTGCAGCTTCTGCGACTGGAACAAGGCGGCCCGCGCCTCCTCGAGCTCCTCCTCGGCGCGTTTCTTGTCGGTGATGTCGCGGGTGATCTTGGCGAAGCCGCTGAGCTTGCCGGAATCGTCGTAAATCGGGTCGATGACGACGTTGGCCCAGAAGCGGGTGCCGTCCTTGCGCAGCCGCCAGGCCTCCCTCTCATATTTGCCCTCGCGCAGCGCCG
>JAFAZM010000261.1 GCA_019239785.1 Sphingomonadaceae bacterium | reverse complement strand
GCGCCGCGCAGCTGCCGGTAGATGTGGATGGGCGGCACCAGCACGATGGCGAGGCCGATGATGGTGTCGCCGATGCCGAGCGGCCTGAGCAGGCTGAGCGCGACCAGCCCCAGGCTCATGAAGGCGATCGAATAGGTGACGAAGACGGCGTGGTCGAAGGCCTTGTAGCGCCGGTAGCGCCGCCGGTGCAGGAAGAGCAGCCAGAGCAAGGGCACCGAGATCGGGATCAAAGCCCAAGAGAATTTGTAGGCGTTGCTCTGCAGGCGGAAGGCGAGCAGCTCCGGGTTGCGCTTCGCATTGCGCCAGGCCTCGTTGACCCATTCGAAGTTGCTCCGCGGCTCGCTGACGTTGACGTCGACGCGCTCGTTGTCGTCGGCGCCAGCGGCCTGCCCGGCAGGGGCCTGGCCGCGCTGCCGCTGCGCCGCGGCCTCGATCGTGGCGATCGTCTGCGCGTACACCTGCTGCTGCAGCCGCGCGCCCTCTTCGTTGCTGCGGATCTGTGCGTCGACCACGGCGGTGTCGCGGCCATGGGCGAGCCGGTCAGCGCGCCGGGCGCGCAGCCCGTCGAGGCGCTGGCGCGTGGCCGCGTCCTGCTCGTGGAACCGTTCCTCGACCGCGGCGCGCTGCCCGGCGGGGCTGAGGTCGCCGGCCGACAAATTGTTGTTGCGGAAGGCGAAGGGCCCGCCGACCAGCGAGAAGATTGCGAACATCAGGAAAACGGAGAAGAGGAACAACGCCATCGGCGAGACGAAGCGCGCGCGCTCGCCGGCGATATAGCGCCGGGTCAGCTCGCCCGGCCGCCAGGCGAGCATCGGCAGCGTCCGCCAGATCTTGCCCTCGAAATGGAGCACGCCATGGGCGAGATCGTGCCAGAAGGCGGCGAGGCTGCGGTGGACATGGGCGGTCTGGCCGCAGCTGTGGCAATAAGGGCCCTGCAGCGCGGCGCCGCAATTGAGGCAATTGCCGGGCTCGGCCTCGCCATGCTCGCCGGCTTCCGGCTCGACCGCCCGGGCGAGCATCCCGCCCGTCACCGCCTCGCCGATCCCCTCGATCTCGTTCATTCCGCCCCCGCCTTGAAGCGCTTACATACAAACGATACATTGCCGGGATGAGCAAGGCTGCCGTCATCACAGCCAGCGTCGACGAAGCAACGCTCGCGGATCTCCGGCAATTGGCGGAAGAGTTCGGCTGCACCGTCGAGCATCTCGTCGCCACCGCCGTGCTCCGTTTCGTCGACGAGGAGCGTGCGCGCCTGCCAGGGGAGTCTGGCGAGCTGCCGCCTTATGTGGATCCCGACCCGCTCGCCCGCGCTTTGAGCGAGGCCAATGGGCGTGCGGGCGACGCCCTCAGGGCCTATCTCCAGCCCGCCCTGGACGATCTGGAAGCCGGCCGGACCATATCGCATGAGGAGGTCATGCGCCGGATGCGGGAACGGCATCGTTCGCGCAACGCCGCGTGAGAGGAGTTCGCTGGGCCGACCAGGCGCTGCAAGACCTCGTCCGGATCTACGAATTCTACGCCGACACCGCTCCTCTTTTTCCGCCAGCTCTTCTCGACCGGATTGACCGGCTCGTGCCGATCCTCCTTGCCTTTCCGAATATCGCGGCACCGATCGAAGGCGTGCCCTTTCGCAAAATGCGTTTCAGGGGAACGGACTTCATCCTCTTCTATCGGCCAACCGAGGACGGGATCGAGATTGCGCGCCTGTTTCATGCGGGCCGGGACGTGCGCGCATGACCCGCACCGGCCTGCTCGGCGGCTCCTTCAACCCGGCCCATCGCGGGCACCGTCACATCAGCCTGGCCGCCCTCGATGCGCTCGGGCTCGACGAGATCTGGTGGCTGATCTCGCCGGGCAATCCGCTGAAGCCGCAGAAAGGGATGGCGCCGCTCGCCGCGCGCTTCGCCTCGGCGCGCCGCGCCGCCGCCGGCGCGCGCATAAGGGTGACCGCGATCGAGCGGGAGCTCGGCACCGTCTACACCGCCGACACGCTCGCCGCTCTCGTCCGCCGCTACCCGAGGCGGCGCTTCATCTGGCTGATGGGGGCCGACAATCTCGCCCAGTTCCACCGCTGGCGCGACTGGCGGAAGATTGCCTCTCTGGTGCCGATTGCGGTCGCGACTCGACCGGGCTATGATGCACGGGCCCTGAAGGCGCCTGCCTGGGGCTGGTTGCGGCGCTTCGTCCGGCCCGCGGCCACGGCCCGGAACTGGACGATGTGGAGACCGCCAGCGCTCGTGCTGCTCAGCCTGACGCCAGACCGGACGTCCGCCACCGCCCTTCGCGCCGCCAATCCCGATTGGCACGATCACGTCACGAAATCGTTTTACCCCAAAGCTGTCCGCGACGACGTGACGCGGCGGCCCTTAACCTGAGGAGGACGTTTGCCCGAAACCCCATCCGCTCCGCAGACCGACGGAGCCATCGAGCGATCCGAGGCGCTGCATGACCTCGTGCTTCGCTCCCTCGACGACGACAAGGCCGTCGAGATCGTCTCCATCCCGCTGGCCGGGAAATCCAACATCGCCGACCATATGGTGATCGCCAGCGGGCGCTCGACCCGCCAGGTCGCGTCGATGGCGCAGAAGCTGTCCGAGCGGATCAAGCGCGAGCTCGGCCGCGCCGTGCGGGTCGAGGGCCTGCCGGTGGCTGACTGGGTGCTGATCGATGCCGACGACGTCATCGTCCACCTGTTCCGGCCCGAGGTGCGCAGCTTCTACAATCTCGAGCGGATGTGGGCGTTCGAGGAGCGCGCGCCCGAGGAGCGCCGCCCGACTGCCGCCGCCGGCGGCTGATTGCAGCTCCACATCATCGCCCGCGGCCGGATCGGGCGCGGCCCCGAGGCGGAGCTCGTCGACCGCTACCTGAAGCGGATCGCCTGGCCGGTGAAGATCAGCGAATTGCCCGAGAGCGGCGGCCGGACGCCCCCGCCGCCAACGTCCGGAAGCGTCACCATCCTGCTCGACGAGAAAGGCGAGCAACTCGGCTCGCTGGAGCTCGCGCGGCGGCTCGAGCGCTGGCGCGACGACGGCGTGCGCGAAGCCCGCTTCCTGATCGGCGGCGCGGACGGCTTCGGCGCTGCGGAGCGCGAAGGCGCCGACCTTCTGCTCGCCTTCGGCAAGGCGACCTGGCCGCATTTGCTCGCCCGGGCGATGCTCGCCGAGCAATTGTTCCGCGCGACGAGCATCCTTGCCAACCATCCCTATCATCGGGAAGGATGAGGGGATGCGGACGGAAACGGCCAAAGCTTTCGTAACATCACCCCTCCCCTTCAGGGGAGGGCTTTCATCGCCGCAAGGTCCCAAGCCGGTTTGAACATGCGCGCAATCCTCCCTCTCGCCCTGATCGCCGTCGGCCTCGCCATAGCCGGGGCGGCGCAGGCCTCGCGGGCCGGCGATGCCGAGGCGCTGGCCGAGGCCAGGCGCGAGGCGGCCGAGGCGACGCAGCGCTTCCAGGCGCTCGACCAGGAGGCGCGCCGCGCCACCAGCGAGGCCGACCGCGCCCGCGCGGCGAGCGCGGCGCTGGCCGCCCGGATCGAGGCCGGCGAGGCCGACCTGACCGTCGCCGAGCGCCGGATCGGGCTGATCGCCGCGCTGCAGGCCGAGCAGCGCGCCCGCCTCGCCGAGCGCCAGGGGCCGATCGTCCGGCTGACCGCGGCGCTGCAGACGATGACGCGCCGGCCGGCCGCGCTCGCCTTGGTGCAGCCGGGCTCGGTGCGCGACGCCATCCACGTCCGCTCATTGCTTGCCGCCGCTCTGCCCGAGATCCGCCGCCGCACCGCCGCCCTGCGCGAGGAGGCCGAGCGCAGCGCCCAGCTCCGCCGCCAGTCCGAGCTTGCGCGGCAGGGCCTGATCGACAGCCGCGAGGCGCTGCGCCAGCGCCGCGTCGCGCTCGCCGCCTTCGAGGCGAACGAGCGCAGCCGCTCGCAGCAGCTCAGCGGCCTCGCCTTGACCCAGTCCGACCGCGCCCTCGTCTATGGCGAGCAGGCGCAGGTGCTGGCGCGTGACATCGGCACGCGCGACTATCAGGCGCAGCTCGGCGCCAGCCTCGCACGCCTGCCCGGGCCGGTGCCGCGGCCGGACAATGGCGCGGCGGCGCCCGAGCCGGCCGAGGAGGCTTTGCCTTATTCGCTGCCGGTGGAGGGCCGGGTGGTCACCGGCGTCGGCGAGATTTCGGACGGCGGCGTCCACGCCCGCGGGCTTACCTTCGAGACCGCGGCGGCGGCGCCGGTGATCGCACCCGCCGCGGGCCGCATCGTCTATGCGGCGCCGTTCCGGGGCTACGGCCGGGTCGTGATCATCGACCATGGCCGCGGCTGGATGACCGTGCTCACCGATCTCGACAGCGCCGACGTGACCAGCGGCCAGAACGTCGCCCGCGGCGCGCAGATCGGCCGCGCCGGCGAGGGCGCACCCCACGTCACCGTGGAATTGCGCAGGAACGGGCGGCCGGTACCGGTGGCGCAGCTGATCGGGGGTTAGCTGAGGATCCTCCCCGGGACGGGGAGGATTTGAACGTGACCTACCGCCGATGCCCGCCGACGTTGAACTCGAGGAACAGCCCGGCGCCGCCGGAGAACTGGTCGCGCGAGCCGAAATTGTGGACGATCGGCGAGTCCGCGGCATCGTTGATCAGCCGGTCGTAGCCGGCATAGGCGCGCATGCCCCAATTGCCGCCGAGCCGGTAGGTGAGGCCGGCCATCACGCCCGCCGAATAGAAGCCGCTCCTTGGCTGGAAGGCCGGCAGGCCGCTGGTCAACGCGGCGGCCGGGGTCACGCCGAAATAGGCGCGGGTGAAGTCGCGGTCGCCCCAGCGCGCGCGCGGCCCGATCGAAAAGATGTAGGTTTGTTCGTCGCGGATGATGAGGTCGGCGCTGAGGTCGCCGACCAGGCCCTTGTGGCCGGTCAGCCCCTGCCGCACATCGCCCCGCAGCCGCAGGCTTCGGGCCGGGTAGAGCTCGACGAAGCCGCCTGCCTCTATGGTGAAGCCGACGTCCCCTACGCGCGCGCCGACGTCCTGCTCCTGGCGCTTGGCGCGCAGCCGGAAAGAGGGGCCGACATTGAAGCGGCTGTCCTGCCCGAGGAAGCCGAAACCTACCCCTTGGTCCTGCGCGATGAACGGCATCGGCGCACCCTCCCGGCGGAAGCCGAAGATCGGCATCGGATAGATGCTGTAGGAGTTCGCGCCCGGATATTGAGGCATGGCCTGTGCGCCGAGGCCGATCGTGACCGTATGCCCGCCGCCGCTCTCCTGGGCCGCCGCGGGCGAGAGTGCGAGCAGGGCGGCGGACGCGGCACCGGTGACGGCGGCCAGGCGGAGCGCGGAAGCTGTTTTCGTCATGATCCCAGAACCCCCTGTCGCGGAATTCGTTGCGGACGCGCGACAAGAAAGCCACCGACGCCACGGCTTTCAGGAAACGGCACGGCGTCAGCACCTCGAGCGCGCGCGCCTCATTCGAACTCCAGGATCACCGCATCGACGGCGAGGCTGTCGCCCGGTTTCGCCGCGACCTTGGTCACGATCCCCGCTTTCTCGGCGCGCAGGATATTCTCCATCTTCATCGCCTCGACGACCGCGAGCGGCTGGCCCGCCTCGACCTTGTC
>JAFAZM010000013.1 GCA_019239785.1 Sphingomonadaceae bacterium | reverse complement strand
CTCTCGCCGGGGCGGGGGCTGCGCGGCGCGAGCCTTGGCGAGATGGCGCGGCATGGCGGGCCGGGCGGCTTCGCGGTCGCGGCACGGCTGGACCCGACCGAGATCGGCACCGGCGCCACGGCCGAGGCGCCGGACCGGCGCCAAGTCCGGATCAACGGCGCGCCGGCCTCGGCCAATTCGCTGTCGGAATGGCTCTCCGTGCTCTGGCTGACGCCAGCGATGGACCGGCTGTTCGCCGAGGCGGCGTCGGGCCGGCGGCGGTTCCTCGACCGGCTGGTGCTGGCGCTGAACCCCGGCCATGCCTTCCACGCGGCGCGCTATGACGCGGCGATGCGGGCGCGCAACAAATTGCTGGGCGAGCCCGGGGCGCGCGATGAGGCCTGGCTGACCGCGCTCGAGGCGCGGATGGCAGAGCATGGCGCCGCCGTCGTCGAGGCGCGCGCCGATGCGGTCGCTTCGCTCGCCGAACGACTTGCGGAGGCGCCCGAAGGCCCCTTCGCCCGCGCCGGCCTGGCGCTGGAAGGCGGGCAGGAGGAGGATCTGGCGCAGGCGCTCGCAATCGGCCGGTCGCGCGATGCCGCGGCGGGCCGCACCCTCGCGGGCCCCCATCGCACCGACCTTCTCGTCGCCCATCTGGGCAAGGACCAGCCGGCCGGCCTCTGCTCGACCGGCGAGCAGAAGGCGCTGCTGGTCGGCCTGATCCTCGCCTTCGCCGATCTGGTCGCGGAGCGCGCCGGCCGCCGACCGGTCCTGCTGCTCGACGAGATTTCAGCCCATCTCGATCCGCTCCGCCGCGCCGCCTTGTTCGAGCGGCTCGCCGCGGCCGGCGGCCAGGTCTGGATGACCGGCACCGAGCGCTCCCTGTTTGAAGAGGTCGGCGGGCAGGCGAGCTGGCTGGAGGTCGCCGACGGGCGGATCTCCTAGGCTCGTTCCCGGTTGGATCGAACGGCGAACGAGCCTAGTTTCCTTTGTTTCCGTGTTTTCCGAGTCGCCAGATGATTCCATCTGGCTCGAAAACACTCTAGCGGCTCGAATGCGCCGCCACGAACCGGCCGAGCGCGGCGCGCGCCTCGGGATCGCGCAGCGCGGTGCCGTGCACCCCCGGCACGCTGATCCTCGTCACGTCGGTGCCGCGCGCCCGCAGCAGATCGGCGAAGGCGCTGACGTTACGCGGGCGCACGACGCGGTCGCCCTCGGCGCCGATCAGCAGGATGGGCGCGTGCGCCGAAACGGCATAACCGAGATAGTCGAAGCGGCCGAGCGCCGGATCGACCCGCAGCCGCACGAACGGCTTGGCGATCCCTGGGACGAAGTTGCGGCCGACCGCCTGGATGTCGGCGGTGGTCCCTTCGAGAATCAGCCCGTCGAAGCCGCCCTCCCGCGCCATTGCCGCCGCCTGGCTGCCGCCGAAGGAGAAGCCGTAAGCGAAGAGCGGGCCGCGGCCGATCCAGCCGCGCCGCCGCAATTCCTGCACCAGCAAGGGCCCGGTCGCGATCGCGGCGTCGATCGTCGGCGGCACGTCGGTGCCGCCGCGGCCGGGATAATCGTAGAGGATCAGGTCCGCATGGGCGGCGTCGGCGAGCGCGGCGGCAAAGGGAGTCAGCGCGGAGACGAAGCTGCCGTTGCCGCCGCTATAGACGATCGCCGTGTCGCTGGCCGGATTGTCGAGCCGCACCGCATGGACGTTGCCGAGCCCGGGCAGCGCCAGCATCGCGTCGGTCACCACATAATTGGGCGGTGGCGTCAGCGTCTCCTGCGGCGGCGTCAGCGCCTGCGGAAAGAAGGTGGCCTGATCGATGACCGCGGTGCAGCCGGCGAGCGCAAGGAGAGGAAAAGCGGCCAGCAAAGGCCATCGGCCGAATGTCATGCGCGTCCCTCCCAATGGCGGGGGGAAGGTCCCGCCGCAGCGCTGAACCGCAGGTGAATGTCGCGGCCGTAGCCGACTGGCGCGGAAGGCTGCAAATCCCCCCGATTCCGGCCCTTTTCCCTTGGGTTTCGGGGGCGGAATCCCTATATGCTGGTCATGGCATCCTCCTCCAATGAAAACAGCTACGGCGCCGACTCCATCAAGGTGCTGAAAGGCCTCGACGCGGTCCGCAAGCGGCCCGGAATGTATATCGGCGACACCGACGACGGCTCGGGTCTGCACCACATGGTGTTCGAGGTTTCGGACAATGCGATCGACGAGGCGCTCGCCGGTCATTGCGACCGGATCCTGATCACCCTCAACCCGGACGGGTCGGTTTCGGTCGAGGACAATGGCCGCGGCATCCCGACCGACATCCACCCCGAAGAGGGCGTCTCGGCGGCCGAAGTGATCATGACCCAGCTCCATGCGGGCGGGAAGTTCGAGAACACCTCCGATGACAATGCCTACAAGGTCTCCGGCGGCCTGCATGGCGTCGGCGTCTCGGTGGTGAACGCGCTGTCCGAGACGCTCGACCTCATAGTCTGGCGCGACGGCCTGGAGCATTTCATGCGCTTCCGGCACGGCGATGCCGAGGCGCCGCTGAAGGTGGTGGGCCCCGCGCCGGCGGGCAAGAAGGGCACGAAGGTCACCTTCCTGCCCTCGCCCGAGACCTTCAAGATCACCGAGTTCGATTTCGACACGCTCGAGCATCGCTTCCGCGAGCTCGCCTTCCTCAATTCGGGCGTGCGGCTGGTGCTGACCGACGCGCGCCACGAGGAGCCGAAGAGCGTCGAGCTCTTCTACGAGGGCGGGATCGCGGCCTTCGTGCGCTGGCTCGACCGCGCCAAGACCGCGCTCATCCCCGATCCGATCTCCGTCACCGGGCAGCGCGACGACGTCGGCATCGAGGTCGCGCTCGAATGGAACGATAGCTATTACGAGCAGGTCCTCTGCTTCACCAACAACATCCCGCAGCGCGACGGCGGCACCCATCTCGCCGCCTTCCGCGCCGCGCTCACGCGCACGCTCAACAATTATGCCGACAAGTCCGGCATGATGAAGCGCGAGAAGGTCAGCCTCACCGGCGACGACATGCGTGAGGGGCTGACGGCGATCGTCTCGGTGAAATTGCCCGACCCGAAGTTCAGCTCGCAGACCAAGGACAAGCTCGTCTCGTCCGAGGTGCGCCAGCCGCTCGAAAGCCTGATGGCGGACAAGCTCGCCGAATGGCTGGAGGAGAATCCCGGCCACGCCCGCACGATCATCCAGAAGATCATCGACGCGGCCGCGGCGCGCGAGGCCGCCCGCAAGGCGCGCGAGGCGAGCCGCAAGTCGGTGCTCGGCGTCGCCTCCCTGCCCGGCAAGCTCGCCGACTGCCAGGAGAAGGACCCCGCCAAGTGCGAGCTCTTCCTGGTCGAGGGCGACAGCGCCGGCGGCTCGGCCAAGCAGGGCCGCAACAACAAGACCCAGGCTGTCCTGCCC
>JAFAZM010000407.1 GCA_019239785.1 Sphingomonadaceae bacterium | reverse complement strand
CCAGCAGCGGGCCCGGCGCAATCTCCAGCGGCTCGACCGGGTCGGCGACATGGCCCACAGCGCGACCGAGCGGATCGGCCGCTTCGTCGGCGCTTCGCAGGAGAGCGTCGCCCATGTCATCCGCATCGGCCATTCGCTGAGCGACGCGATCGCCCGCCGGCTCGATTGCCACGAGCAGCAGCAGGCGGCGCTCGCCACCGACCGCGCGATCCAGGGCGGCGTCGGCACCACCGCGACCTGGACCAGCCAGACTCGCGCCCATGTCTCCGGCTCGTCGGTCGTCACCGCGCAGGAGCGCGGCGGCGCCTGCGTCACCGTGACCGACATCGTCATCATCGACGGCGAGGAGACCCGCGCCCCCAAGCGCATGTGCCGCCGCCCGCCGACCAACCGCTACGTGCGGGTTTAGCCGAGGCAAGGCCGGGGCACGGGCTGCTCCCGCCCGCCCTTCATGCTATGCCTGCCCGCGTTGCGGGAGGCGGACGATGGCGGACGCGGGCAATCTCAGGCAGGCTGTGCCCTTCTTCAAGGTCGCGGACATCGAACGCTCGCTGACCTTCTATCGCGACGGGCTCGGCTTTCGCCTACAGCGCAAATGGGAGCCGGAAGGCCGCCTGCGCTGGTGCTGGCTGGAACGCGGCGAGGTCGCGCTGATGCTGCAGCAATTCCCGGCCGAGGGCCATGACAGCTGGCGGCCGAGCGGCGAGGTAGGGGAGGGGGTCTCGATCTGCATCATGTGCGACGACGCCCGAGAGCTCTATCGCGAGCTCAGGTCCAAGGCGGTCGACGCGTCACAGCCCTTCGTCGGCAACGGCCTCTGGGTGACCTCGGTGACCGATCCGGACGGCTTCAGGTTGGATTTCGAGAGTCCGGCGGAAGAGCCTGAAGACACGCAATATTCCGGAGCTTGAAGCCGCACAACCCTCTCCCTGCAGGGGAGAGGGAGGGACCCGCCGCGAAGCGGTGGGAGGGTGAGGGCAAGGGCTCGCGGCCTTATACAAACTCGGCGATTACTCGCCTACGTCGCACCCTCACCCTCCCGGCCTAAAGGCCGGGTTTCCCTCTCCCCGAAAACGGGAGAGGGAAAGAATGTTTCACCGCCCGGGCAGCATCCGGCTGATCTCGTGATCGTCATGGCCGGCGAGGAAGGTGCAGACCAGGCTTGCCGGGCTGGTCGCGGAGAGGTTGCGGAACCAGCCGACCGGGACGTTGGCGGGCTCGAGCGTGACCTCCCCAACATGCACCGTCCGCGCGGGCGCATCGCCGATCCGGACATCGAAGCTGCCGGTCTCGACGAGGCAGACCACCGGCGCCGGGTGGACGTGGGCCGGCATCGCCTGGCCCGGCGCGAAATTCACCCGCATCACGATCACCCGTTCCACCGACTTGGGCGCGGGCAGCGGCACCTCGCCCAGCGGCACCCGCACCGGCAGGTCGCTCGCGGCCTGCGCCAGCAGCAATGCGATCATCGATAGAGCCATCGCAACCTCCCCGTTCAGACCACGGCGCCCCCCAGCCGGCCGATCCCCGCGGTCACCGCCATCGCCAGCGCGCCCCAGAAGAGCACCCGCGTCGTCGCCCGCCGGACGCTCGCGCCGCCGGCCCGCGCGCCAATCGCGCCCAATGTCCCCAAAGCGAGCAGGGAGATCAAAGCGACTGCGGGCACGATCAGACGCGGCGGCGCGACGAGCACGATCAGGAGCGGCCCGAGCGCGCCGGCGGTGAAGGTCGCGGCGGACGTGAACGCGGCTTGGACCGGCCTTGCGGTGCTGATCTCGGAGATGCCGAGCTCATCGCGGGCATGGGCGCCGAGCGCATCCTTCGCCATCAGCTGGGTCGCGACCGCATCGGCGGTGGCGGCGTCGAGCCCGCGCTCCCGGTAGATGCCGGCCAGCTCCTTATGCTCATCCTCGGGGCAGGCCGCCAGCTCGGCTTGCTCGATGGCGAGATCGGCGGTTTCCGTGTCAGCCTGCGAACTGACCGAGACATATTCGCCGGCCGCCATCGACATCGCGCCGGCAACCAGGCCGGCCAGGCCGGCAATCACCACCTCGCCGCGCGCCGCGGAGGCGGCGGCCACGCCGATGATCAGGCTCGCGGTGGAGACGATCCCGTCATTGGCGCCGAGCACCGCGGCGCGGAGCCAGCCGATCCGCTCGACGCGATGATGTTCGCTGTGGACGCGCGGCATCCGTCATCCCCCTAAGCGACGGTAAAGACATTTCGCGGGCCGGTCACTCCTCCAGCGGGATGAAGTTTCCCGTTTCCCAGTCGCGAATGAAGGCCGAGCCGACGGGAGCGTCGATGAGGTGCAGCCAGCTGTCGTCGACGTTCAGGACACGGCCGAGTGCGAGGTATCGCGTGTCGCGCGCATCGACCTCCTCATCGGTCAGCCCGCGATAGTCGCCGCGAATGCGCCATCCGCTGTCGGGGTCTTCATCCCCCTCTTCGGTCAGGCAAGGCTCCTCGCGATAGAGATAATGGACCGGGACCTTGTCTTCAGTCACGCAGCGCTCAACGACGCAGCGGTCCCAATAGCTTCTCTTGCGGGGGACGAGCGGAGGAGGCTCCGGACGCTCTTCGGCCCAGATACAGTCGATGATGTGAAAGCGCTCGAACGCGACCGGGTCGCCCGGCTTGAGAAAAGGCATATCGTCGGGCGTGGTATCGAGCGTCCCCACGAGGCCATTCCCACGCGTTCCGGTCACGGTCACCCACATCCGCTCCGCACCCCATTTGTCCCGGGTGGGAACCGGGCGGAAGACCAGCTGGACCAAGTCGCCTTTTCCGATCGCGGCAAGCTCCTCGGGCGGAGGAAGGTAGTAGGTGTAAGGCGCTTCCGAGGCGATCGGACGGGGATCATCGAGGACGTAGCTACCTTCGCTCATCTCTTCCGGCTCAAGGTCCGCATCGCATCGTCCAGGCCCTCCAGCGTCAGCGGGTACATCCGGTCCTGCATCAGCGTGCGGACGAGCTGGACCGAGCTGGTGTAGCTCCAATATTTCTCGGGCACGGGATTGAGCCAGACCGCGGCCGGATAGGTGGTCGTCAGCCGTTGCAGCCAGGCGGCGCCGGCCTCCTCGTTATAATGCTCGACCGAGCCGCCGGCATGGGTGATCTCATAAGGGCTCATCGAGGCATCGCCGACGAACACCGCTTTGTAGTCGTGGCCGTATTTGTGGAGGATGTCCCAGGTCGGGGTGCGTTCGCTCATGCGGCGGCGATTGTCCTTCCACATCGTCTCGTACGGGCAATTGTGGAAGTAGAAGAATTCGAGGTTCTTGAACTCCGAGGTGGCGGCCGAGAACAATTCCTCGGTCAGCTTGATATGCGGATCCATCGAGCCGCCGACGTCGAGGAAGAGCAGCAATTTCACCGCATTGTGCCGCTCCGGCCGCATGCGGATGTCGAGCCAGCCCTTGCGTGCGGTGCCGTCGATCGTCTCGTCGAGGTCGAGCTCCTCGGCCGCGCCCTCGCGGGCGAAGCGGCGGAGGCGCCGCAGCGCGACCTTGATGTTGCGCGTGCCCAATTCGACCTGGTTGTCGAGATTGCGGAATTCGCGCTGCTCCCAGACCTTGAGCGCGCGGCCCTGCCTGCCCCCCTCTGAATCTTTGGCGCCGCCGATGCGGACGCCCTCGGGATTGTAGCCGCTATTGCCGAACGGCGAGGTGCCGCCGGTGCCGATCCACCTGCTGCCGCCCTGGTGGCGCCCCTGCTGCTCCTCCAGGCGCTGCTTCAGCGCCGCCATGATCTCCTCCCAGGAGCCGAGCGACTTGATCTCCGCCATCTGCTCCGGGGTGAGGTAGAGCTCGGCGACCTTCTTCAGCCATTCCTCGGGGATCGGCGCCTGCTCGGTGCCGTAGCTGGTCTCGATCCCCTTGAAGACCTTGGCGAAGACCTGGTCGAAGCGGTCGAGCAGCCCCTCGTCCTTCACGAAGGTGGCGCGGGCGAGATAGTAGAAATCGTCCGGCCGCGCGCCGATCACCTCGGCGTCGAGCGCTTCGAGCAGGGTGAGATGCTCCTTCATCGAGGCCGGGATCCCCGCGGCGCGCAGCTCGTCGACGAAGGAGAAGAACATCGCGTGTCCTATTTGTGCTGCGGCGGATTGCCGGTCGTGACGGAGATCGTCGAACCGGTCCGGCGCATGACCTCCAGCGCCTGCTCCGGCGGCGGCAACCGGTTGAAGCTCGGATAGACGCTGGTCCCGTTCCGACCGAGCAGGGTCATTGCGATCCGCCGGCCCCCGCCGCCGCTGCCCAGGAGCGCGGAAAGGTCCAGCGCCTCGGCGAGCGACAATGCGCCGCCGGAATCGCCAAGCGCGATCAGATAGGCGTCGGTCGCTCCGTTCGGGCGATAGACGCCCTGCTCCAACGTGCCGCCCGGCTCGCGGCAGTAGACGGGCGGCGGGCCTTCATGCTCCGCCGCCATCTGACCGCCGACCGCATCGATCAGCGAGGCCGACATGTCCGTGCGCACGACCCGCGCCGTCCGCAGCCGCAGCGGGCTGGGGCAGGCGGCGATCGGGACCGCGGCCCGGCCCGGCGCGCTTTCGGCGGGCCAGCGCAGCGCCTGGATGAACGCCGTGAGGCGCTCGTCGAGCGCGGCACGGTCGAGCCGCGTCGCGCTCAGCCGGACCTTGAGCAGCCAGTTGGTTCCGAGCGGGGCGATGGCAAGGGCCGTGCTGCGCGCCTCGGGCATGTTCACGTCGAACGCGAGGCGCAGCCCGGATGCCGCCGACGCGCCGGGCCGCGCGAAGGCGGTCGGCGCAGGCAGGGGAACGTTCTGCAGGCCCCAGCCCGGCCGCAGCTGGATGACGGTCGCCGCGCGGTCGAACCAGAGCGCGACGTCCGGAGTCATCGTGCGGTACAGATAGATTGTGGCGACGAGCCCGTCGGCTTCGTCGGCATAATCGGCGATGACGTCCATCTCCGCATCGGTGCTGTCGCGAATCTCGTGACGCTTGAGCCCGGTGGCCTGCGGCGGCAGGATCATCCCGGTTTCGGCATGCTGCCAGGCGGCGTTCGCGGGGACGGCCAGAATCCTCGGCTGCGCCTGCTCGGCGCCGGCCTGTCGCGGAACGGCGGCGAGAAGGAGGCTCAGGGCGGCGCAGAGCCAGAAGCGGCAGGAGAGGGGGGATTTCATGGCGCTCTTGTAGCCGGGCACGGAGCGTGGGAAAAGGACGCGACACATACGAATGGGAGGCGAGGATGCTCACCCTCTACAGCTTCGGGCCCGGGGCCAATTCGCTGAAGCCGCTGCTGACGCTCTACGAGAAGGGGCTGGAGTTCGAGGGCGTGCGGCTGAACCCGGCGAAGTTCGAGCATCATGAGGATTGGTTCAAGGCGATCAATCCGCGCGGGCAGGTCCCGGCTTTGGTCGACGACGGCAGGGTCATCACCGAATCGACGGTGATCTGCGAATATCTGGAGGATGAATATCCGACCGCGGCGAAGCTCCGCCCCGACGACAGCTATGGCCGTGCCCAGATGCGGGTCTGGACCAAGTGGGTCGACGAATATTTCTGCTGGTGCGTTTCGACGATCGGCTGGGAGCGGATGATCAAGCATATGGCGCGCGCCATCTCCGACGAGGAGTTCGAGGAGAAGGTGAAGAGGATCCCGATCCCCGAGCAGCGGACCAAGTGGCGGAGCGCCCGCAACGGCTTCCCGCAGGACGTGCTCGACGAGGAGATGCGCAAGGTGGGCGTCTCGGTGCGGCGGCTGGAGGAAAGGCTGGCGGAGAGCGAATGGCTGGCGGGGGACACGTACACGCTCGCCGACATCTGCAATTTCGCGATCGCCAACGGCATGCAGCTCGGCTTCCAGGAGCTGGTCAACGAAAGCAACACCCCGAACCTGCTGCGCTGGATCCGCCAGATCAACGAACGGCCGGCGACAAAAAAGATGTTCGCGGAGGTGCCGATGGAACGGCTGCAGCCCAAGCCCGCGGAGGCGAGCGCCTAGATCAGAACCTCTCCAACCGTTCGGGCTGAGCTTGTCGAAGCCCATCCCTTCTTTTGAACCGCAAGGAAGAAGGAAAGCCCTTCGACAGGCTCAGGGCGAACGGAGACTGTCTCGCTCCGACGATCCTAACCGGGCTTCACCGCGGAGAAGCGCCAGCCCGCCGGCCCCCAGAGCAGGATCGGGCCGTTGAGCTTCACCTCTGCGCCGAACGCCTGGAGCTGCTTCGCGTAAGTGCGGGCGTGGCGGATGTCGAAGATCAGGAGCTGGCCGCCAGGCTTCGTCACCCGCCAGGCTTCGGCGATCGCCGCGCGCCGGCCCTCGGCATCCGGGATGTTGTGGATCACCGTCATCGAGCCGACGACGTCGAAGCTGGCATCGGAATAGGGCAGGGCGCGCGCGTCGCCTGTGTCGACCTGGAGCCGGTCGGCGACGCCCGCCGCCGCGGCATTGGCGCGGATCGCGTCGGGGCTGTTGCCGCCGAGATCGACCTCCTGCCAGATGTCGACGCCAATCACCTTGCCGCGCGGCACCCGCCGCGCCGCCGCCACCGCGACCAGCCCCCGGCCGCAGCCGAGATCGAGCACCTGCTCGTCGCCGCGCCATTGCCGGGCATTGAGCAAGGCGCGGCAGACCCTTTGCTTCAGCCATTTGCTGGACGCGATCATCCAGCAGGCCATGACCAGGCAGATGATTGCGCCGACCAGGCCGTTGCCCTGGAAGATCCGCGTCGCGACGTTCGGCCCGACGAGCCGCAGCTGCAGCGCCGCCGTCGTGCCGAGGCTCAGGACCAGCAGCAGCACGCCGATCACGATGAAGTTGCGCACCACGGTCGGCGCGTCGATTCCGTAATCTTCCCGGGTATTTGCCATGTCCGATTCCCCCTCCCGAACCTCCTCTGGTTAACGACCTTTCAACCAATTGTCCTTAGCTGCCCTAATCCAGAGCAATAACGGGGATTGGCGGTGGCGAGCAGCGCACGGGAGCGGACGGACGGTGACGCGATCAACCAGGTGGCCCGCAATTGCGGGTCGCTGGCGATCGAATGCAGCGACGTCGCCGGCTATGTCGCCGGCGTCAACGAGCGCATCTCGGCCAACCTCGCAATGCTCGATTCGCTCGAGGACGTCACCACCCGCCTCCTTGCCGACCAGGCCCAGGTCGCCGATTCGACCGACGAGGCCCGCGTCCTCGCCGAGCAGGCCCGCGGCAAGCTCGACCAGGGCCGCGCCGCGATCGAGGACACGATCCAGGTCTTCTCCGTGCTCACCGATCTCGTCGTCCAATTGGGCGAGCGCATGGCCGGCTTCGCCGAGGCGATGGTGCAGGTCCAGAAGGTCTCCTCCAGCATCGAGACGATCGCAAGCAAGACCAACATGCTCGCGCTCAACGCCACGATCGAGGCGGCGCGCGCCGGCGAGGCGGGCCGCTCCTTCGCGGTGGTCGCCGCCGAGGTGAAGAAGCTCGCCCACGACACCCGCGCCGCGACCGGAGAGATTGCCGGCACGATCGCCTCGCTGACCCGCGAGGCCGAGGCGGTGACCTCCGAGATCAGGATCGGCGTCGAGCAGAGCCGGGTCGCCCAATCCTCCTTCTCGCGAATCAACGAGACGGTGCGTGACGTCGCCGACATCGTCGCCTTGGTCGACCGCCAGACGGACGGCATCGCCCAGTCGACCAGCCACATCCAGCAGAGCGTCGACAGCGTGAAGAGCGGCCTCTCCTCCTTCGCCGCCGATGCCCGCGCCAATGGCGGCCAGCTCCGGGTGACCCAGGAGCGGCTCTCCAAGCTCGAGCTCTGCGCCAACGACATGCTCGACCGGCTCGCCTCCTCCGGGGTGCGGATCGACGATACGCCGTTCATCGAACTGGCCCAGGCCGCGGCGCGCGAGATCCACGATGTGATCGAGGCCGGCCTCGCCCGCGGCGAGGTGGACGTCGACGACGTGTTCGATACCAATTACGTGGTCATGCCCAACACCAACCCGGTCCAGTGGGAGGTGCGCTTCTGCGATTTCGCGGACCAGCACGTCCGCCCGATCCTCGACCGGCTGGTGCGCGACGAGCCGCGGCTGATCGCGACCGCGATCACCGACATCAACGGCTATCTGCCGACCCACATCACCGAGCGCTCGCAGCCGCAGAGCGACGATCCAGAGTGGAACGCCGCTTATTGCCGCAACCGCCGCAACTTCATCGACGACGTCACCCGCCGCGCCATTGCCAGCGACAAGGAGGCGATGCTCGCCACCTACTCGATGGAGTTCAGCCAGGGCCGGCATCTGGCGGTGAAGAACGTCTTCGTGCCGCTCTGGATACGCGGCCGCCGCTGGGGCAATTTCGAGCTCGCCTATCGGGACGAGCAGGTGCGCTGATTCCCAGCCCAAGGCTCATTGCCGGCTGCCGCTGGACGAGGGTCCCGTCGTCGGCATCATCAGCTGGACGTCGTTGTTGCCGTTCGCGTGGTGCGCGATCAGAGCGCGAAAGCGGCCGCCGTCCTGGTCGGTGCCGCTCAATATGTCGGCGATCTGCGCGTCCGTGAGCGGTGCATCATAAGTGCCGAGGACGTCGGTGCGGCCGATCTCGTGATACATGAGCACGAATCGATGCGGCTCGCTCTCGGTCAGCTCGGCGATTGTGCCGGCGTCGTTGATCGGCACCAGCATGACGGACGCGCCGCTGGCACCCGGCGTACGCCCCGGCGCGGCGCGCAGCACGAAGCGGCCGGAAGGAGCCAGTTGCGACCGGCACCAATGGGGCCCGATCCGTGCGGCGAGCGGCTCCGACCGATCGCCGGCGCTGCCGCCCCCCGCATCGCCCCCCGGATCGAGGACAGAAACCATCCCGCCAAGCATCAGGTGGCCCATGTCGTCAGGGAGGAGCCTTGCCCGACCGCTGATTTGAACTTCACAATCGTCCACGATGACAGGAGCGGCGGGGCGCGCCTGGATCGTTCCCTCGAATCGGAGGCCGTCGAGAAGGGCCGACATAGCCGCATCGACCTCGGCACGGCGCGGCTCCGGGCCGGACGCGCGCAGCTTCACGATCCAGCCGCCGCCCTCGAGGAAGGCTGCGCTCGTCGCCAGGCCGTCGCGAAAGCCGCCATAATCGGCGCGGATGGCAATGCCCTCATGTCCTCCCGCGCTCACCACATGCATGCCGAGCGGGCGAAGGTTGGGCGATTGGATGTGGATGACCCAATCGGTGGCGAATGCGCTCAGGCCGGAATGCGGCAGACCGGGGCGATAGACATAGACCGTGGCGAAGACCTGCCTGTCCGCCGATTCGAACTGGATGCCGGTATCGAGCCCCTCGCCGGGATGGCTGGCCTCGAACGTCGTCACGAACCGCGTCGCAGCCGCCGTGAGTGGGAAGGACAAATGCGCCGTGGTAAACGTGATGCGATCCGCCGATTGCTGCCAGAGCCCCGGGGGTGCCGGCGGCGGCTGGTGCGCGGCCGGTGCCTGCGCGGGCGCCTGTACCGCAACCGCAACCGGCAAGGCGGCGAGCCCGATCCACGCCGCGGCGATGAACGATCTAAGCATCCTGATTTCGCCCCCTTTTTCGGAGGCCAGCCTAATCGGCCGGCCGGGGCGCGTCCACCGGCTCAGCCTTTTCTCCGGCCCATGAAGCAGGTGCGCTACAAACTCCCTCTCCCCAGAGGGGAGAGGGAATTACGCCCCTTGCCGCCGGCTCATGAACGCAAGCCGCTCGAACAGCATCACATCCTGCTCGTTCTTGAGCAGGGCGCCGTGGAGCGGGGGGATCGCCTTGGCGGGGTCCTTCGACTGCAGCACGTCGAGCGGCATGTCCTCGTGCAGGAGCAATTTCAGCCAGTCGATCAGCTCGCTCGTCGAGGGCTTCTTCTTGAGACCGGGGACCTCGCGGACCTGGTAGAAGATGTCCATCGCCTTCGAGACCAGGATCTTCTGGATGCCCGGGAAGTGGACGTCGATGATCGCCTGCATCGTCTCCCGGTCGGGGAACTTGATGTAATGGAAGAAGCAGCGGCGCAGGAAGGCGTCGGGCAGCTCCTTCTCGTTGTTCGAGGTGATCAAGACGATCGGCCGCTCGCGCGCGACGATCGTCTCCTTGGTCTCGTAGACGTGGAACTCCATCCGATCGAGCTCCTGGAGGAGATCGTTCGGGAATTCGATGTCGGCCTTGTCGATCTCGTCGATCAGCAGGACGGGCAGAGCAGGGGAGGTGAACGCCTCCCAGAGCTTCCCCTTGCGGATGTAATTGGCGATGTCGTGGACCCGCTCGTCGCCGAGCTGGCCGTCGCGCAGCCGCGCCACCGCATCATATTCGTAGAGGCCCTGATGCGCCTTGGTGGTCGACTTGACGTGCCATTCGATCAGCGGCGCGCCGAGCGCGGCGGCGATCTCGTGCGCGAGGACGGTCTTGCCGGTGCCGGGCTCGCCCTTGACGAGCAGGGGGCGGCGCAGCGTGACGGCGGCGTTGACCGCGACCTTCAGGTCGTCGGTGGCGACATAGGAGGAGGTGCCTTCGAAGCGCATGCAGGCGGCTTAGGGGGCGGGGGGAGGCGGCGCAAGCGCGCTTCCCCGCCCGTCCCCTTCCGTCATTCCGGCGAAAGCCGGAATCCACCTGCCTTTGGCCGGTGGTGGGAAAAAGAAGGTGGATCCCGGATCAAGTCCGGGATGACGACCTGTTGGGGTCGTCAATAATCCCGCCGCGCCTGTTGCCGCGCTTCGAGCAGGTCCCACAGCGCGCGGTGCTGGAGGGCGAGCTGCTGGGCGCCGAACAGGAGGGCGCGTTCGCAGTCGGCCGAGGCATCGGCGACTTCGCCGAGCAAGGCGGCGTCCCCGAGCCGGCAGGGGCGGGGATCCACGCCGAAGCGCTTTGCCGCGGCATCGAGCACGGTGCGGATCGCCAGCCAGTCGCCGGCGAAGGCCAAAGCCGCGCCGAGCGCGCAGCCGCGCCGGTCCGATTGGGCGAGGGTGGCGAGCGCGCTGCGCTGGGCGAGGATCGCGGTTTCGCTGCCGGTGCCGCCGTGGGTGCTCGGCATCGGGCCGGCGGCGACGGCCAGGCGGGTCAGGTAGACGCGCTCGTCGACCATCGCCTCGGCGGCGCCCCCGATCCAGGCGCGGCCGGCCGGCTCGACGATCCGGTTCGCGGCATGGTCGACGATGCCGGGATGGCGGCCGTGGAGCGCGCAGAGGAAATGGATGATGTCGGCAAGATTGCGGATGTGCTCCGGCCCGCGCGAGAGCGATTCGCTGCCGAAATAGGGATGCGTGGCGGTGCCGTGGTCGGCGACGCAGCAGAGCAGCAGCTGCCCGGTGCGGGTGCCGCGAGCCGTCTCCACCGATCGTGTTGCCATGCCGTCCTCCGGGCGCGAGTCCCCGCGCAGTGAAGCCTGGCTTACACCTGCGGCGTAAAGAGGAGGTTTACGCCGCCGCGCGGGCCGCGCGGCCGGTCTGCGCGGCGCCGCCACGCCCGAAGGCGGCGAGCGGGAGGTAATCGGCCGGATCGAGGCCGCAGGCAGGGGTCGCATAGACCGTCACGCCGGCGGCGACCGCCTCGAGCAGGCGGCGCGGCTGGCCGGTGAGGGTGGCGGGGTGGAGGATCGCGCCGATGCCGTCGAGCCAGTCCGGCCCGAACGCGTGCCGCTCGACGGCGATGCCGGCCCAGGGATTGCCGGCCTCGAGCATGGCCCCGAACACGACCAGCGGCGCGTCTAGCGAGGCGGCGAGCGCGCGGGCGAGGTCAGGCCGCTGGCGGGCGATGGTCGGGCCGAGGAAGGCGACGCGATCGCCCTTGGCCGGCGCGGCCGGCGGGGGGCGATGCCAGGCGAGCCGCATCGCCTGCTCCGGGAAGAGCGCGGCGATGTCGTGATGCGGGGTGACGATGCGGCGGGCGCGGGCGAGCAGGGCCGTCTCGCGTTCGACCAGCGCCGGATCGGCGCGGAAGTCGGCGATGGTCGGCGAGCCGCCGAGCTCCGCCGCCGCTTCGTCGAGCCGGCGATGGATCTCGGCGAAAGGGTAGCGGCTCATCAGCACGTCGAAGCTGCGCCCGCCGAGCATGCCGGCCTCGTCGAGCCAGGGCAGCCAGGCCTGGGCGAGGACGAGATGGCCGGCGCGATAGTCGATCTCCCTGGCAAGGGCGCGGGCGACCGCGCGGTCGGCGGCGAGATAGGCAAGCTGGCGAACGCCGCCGGGCGCCTTCGCGACACGGCGCATGGCGAGGTGGCGTTTCGCGGTGGCGAACCCGGCCGCATGCTTCACCGCTCCCGGCCAGCCATAGCGGGCCGGTCGCGGGCCGAAGAGGCCGGGCGCGAGCAATTGGTCCTGCGGGCGGAGGGCGGCCGCGACCAGGCTTGCATATTCGGGCCAGACGTCGTCCAGCACCCAGGCGATCCGCTCCGGCGGCGCGGCATCGAGGCCGTGGCGGCGGTGCATTGCGCAGCCGGTCTCGTCGCAGCTGGCGCAGCTGCGCGGCGCCGCCGCGCTCATGGCAGCGCGTCGAGCCGCACGACCAAGGTCGTTTCGGTCAGGGTCGCGCCGATCCGCACCGACCGCGGGCTGCGGAAGCGGAAGTCGATATAATTCCAGAAGACGGTGGCGTCGGTGGTCGGATCGATGAAGAAACCTTCCGGCTGCACCGAATGGCTGTGCCGCTCGACGATCTCCATTCCGGCGCGATGCGCGACTCGCGAGAGCGCATTGGTGAGCTGGCAGACGCCGCCGCCGACCGCGGGGATCATGCAGCCCTGCCGCAATTCCCGCCCGACGACATAGCCCTTCGCCCGAGTCGCGCGCCCGGCGGCGCGCCAGAAGCTGAACGTCTCGCCCGGCGCGACGACGGTCCCATCGACCGCGGCGGCGGCGATGCGCAGATTCTGGACCTTGCCGAGCTCAAGCGCGCGCTCGCGGGGGTTGGTCAGGGTGTAGAGCGGGTGCTCGTCATCAGCGAGGAGGGTGGCATTGGCAGGCAAGGCGACGCGGCGCAGCGGCCGCCCGCGAGCGAGCGCGTTGACCGCGCCGCGCCGGAGCATCAGCAGCCGCGATTTCAGCCAGAACAGGACGTCCGCGCCCGGCGCATGGGCGTCGGCAAGGCTGATTGCGGTCTCGGCTCCCGGCATATCCCCCGCCTCGCGGCTCAGGGCGCCAGTGTAGCGCGAATCGCGCCGGCCGCCAGCGGGCAGCGCTTAGCTCCCCCTCGCTTCGCGCGGCGTAGATTGGACGGCAAAGCGGAGCAGAGGGGGGCAGTTCACCCACGGCCCCGCAAGAGGTCGAGCCTAACCCACCCGACCCCTCCCTTTCGGACGCACGCGTCCACCCGCCGGCTCGGCGGTGAGGTGGGGGCGTAAGAAGGGTGCGACCCGCCAGCCTTAGCTGGCGAGGTCGAACAGCCGGTTATAGGCCTGGAAGCCCTTGTCCTCGGCGAGCGAGATCACTTCCGACTCGGTCAGCACCTGGGTGCCGACGACATATTGGCCGCGGAATTCCTTGCCCTCGATGATCCGGTGATAGACCGGACGATGGGTCTTGCGGAGGAACTGCGCGGCCTCGCTGGCGAGGCCGGGGCTGATCGACGGGACGAGCTGCTTGGGCAGCGCCGCGCTGGCGAACGGACGGATCGCGGCGGTGCAGCCGGTCTCCTTGCGCCAACGGGTGACGGTCTTCTCGCCGACGCCGTATTTTTCGGCGAGCTGGCGGTTCGTCTTCGAGGTTGCGTGATCGGCGAAATCGGGTGGGCAGGTGAGTGCTGGCATCTTCTATCTTTGGGTAGCGCCGCAGCGGAGGGCGCGGCTGATAAAATCCTATCTGGAGAGTGAGGCGCAAGAGTCAAGAGTTTGTCGACCGAGCGGGCGAACAATCCCTCTGTAAGTTCTGCAACA